>JBBRHC010000097.1:0-11048 GCA_038223295.1 Opitutales bacterium | reverse complement strand
GGGCTGCTCGCCCAGCGCCTCGGCGAGCTCGGCCTCGCCGCCAGCCTCGTGCGCTTCGCCCACCTGCCCGCCGCCCCCACCGCGCCCGGCCAGGTCGCGCTGCTCTCCCACGTCGTCGCCTGGGAGGAGCCCGAGGCCGCGCGCCTCCTCGCCTGGGCCGAGGCCGGCGGCACCCTCGTGCTCGACGGCTCCTGCGGGCGGAAGGATTTCAACGCCACCCAGCACAATCCCTGGCCCGGCCACCTCGGCGCCCGCATCGGCCTCGTCGCCACCGGCCACGAATCGCGCGCCGAGCACTACGCCGTCACCGTCGGCGGCACCCCCGCCGGCACCTGGGTCACCACCCGGCTCTGCGCGCGCCTCGCGCCCGACGCCGGCTGGAGCGCCTGGTCCGACCTGCGTTTCGCGGTCGATGGCGAACCCGCCGTCTGGGAACGCCCGTGGGGCGCCGGTCGCATCGTGGTCGCCCGCGGCCTGCTCGGCCCCTCGCTCATAGATTTTCCGGCGGAAAACGGCGCCACCCGCGCCATCCTCGCCCGCGCCTCCGTCGCGCGTTGCCCCGTGCTCCGCCCCGTCGCGGGCCAGCGCGGCCTCACCACCAGCCCGATCGCGTGCGATCACGGCGCACTCGTCGCCGCGCTCGCCCCCGAGACCACGGAAGGCGGCGTGCGCCCCCTCCGCCTGCAAGGCTCGCCCGGCCGCGTGTGGCACGACTTCTGGTCGGGTGAAAAACTCGTCGCCGACGCCACCGGCGAGCTAGCCCTCCCCGCCCCCGACGGCGTCGCCCTCCTCTGGAGCGACTCCTGATTCGCCCCCGTAGGATCGAACGTAAGTTCAATTAACTCCGGACGCGCCCGTCGGCCACGGGCGCGTCCCGCACCTAGCGCTCATCCGGTCGTGAAGCCAAAAAACCCTCACGCCTTGCGCCGCAGCAGCGCCACGCCCGCGCCGTCGTGCCCGGCCTCCCAGGGCAGCGCCACCCGCACGCTTTCCAGTTTGAAATCCCGCCCGTCGATACCGGCGAGGAAGGCGTCGATCACGCCCGCGTTTTCCTCGGTGTCGATCGAGCACGTGCTGTAGACCAGCCGGCCGCCGGGCCGCAACCAGCGCGCCGCGCTCGACAACAACTCCGCCTGTTGCTTCGCGTGTTTTCCGAAGTCCGCCGGCTGAAGGCGCCACTTCACATCCACGCGGTGGCGCATCACGCCCGAGTTCGTGCAGGGCGCGTCCACCAGCACCGCGTCAAAGGTGCCCGGCAGCATGCCCATGAGGCTGCTCGCGCGGCGCAGATCGCCCTCCACGCGTTTCGCCGACACCCCGTCCGGGATGCGTTTTAGATTTTCCGCCAGGCGTTCGTGCCGCGCGCCCGGCACGTCGAGCGCCACCAGCAGTCCCTGGCCCATCTTGTCCGCCAGGGCCAGGCTCTTGCCGCCCGGCGCGGCGCACGCGTCGATGATGCGCTCGCCCGACTGCGCCGCCGTCGCCTCCACCGCCAGCCGCGTGCCCGGATCGCCCAGGTAGACGCGCCCGTCGGCCAGCGCCCGCGCCACCTCGCCCCAGTGCCCGCTCTTCACCACAAACCAGTCCGCCCACGGCGTCGCCTCCAGCCACGCCGCCTCGGCCGCGCCCGGAGCCTCCTTCAAGCGCCAGCGCGCATGCACCGGGGCCGGCTTCAAATTCCATTCCAAAAGCGCGCGCGTGCTCTCCGCGCCAAACTGCGCCAGCCAGCGCTCCACCAGCCACTCGGGCGTGGAAAAATAGGTGGCCAGCGCCGCCGCCGTCGCGACTTTGCCCGGCACGGTCTGCGCCGCCAGCGCCTCCGCCAGCTTGCGCACCACCGCGTTGACCAGCCGCGCCTCCGACTCGCTCGCCAGGGCCTTGGTCTGCGTCACCGCGTGGTGGCCGACCTTGGCCGCGTGCCCCTCGCCGCCGCCCTCGACCAGTTCGTAGCCCGCGAGCAGCAGCACCGCCATCACCCGCGTCCGCGGCCGCAGACGCACCAGCGTGGCGACCACCGCCTCGATGCGCCCGTAGTGGCGGATCGAGCCGTAGAACAAATTTTGGCAACGCGCCCGCGCCCCGCCGCTCAGTTGCACGGTGTCGAGCAGAGCGTCGGCGCGAATTTCTTCATCCAGCCAGCGCACCAGCAAGCGGGCGGCCACCGGCCAGGCATCGGGCGAGGCATTCGAGGCGGAAACGGAATCAGGATCGGTCATCATAAGGTTCTTCGGCATGTCGGAAAAAGGCAGCCGACCCCACCACCCCCCCCGCGCTACGCAATCCCCAACTACGCCCGCCCGCCGTCCAGGCCAAGGCGTGACCGGCCTTGCCGTCCGCGAAACATCGCCTCCGTCGTGGTCCGTGTCTAGGGCGGGGGCGCCGCACCCGGCCGTTCCGACCTTGATCATTCCAGGCGGGGTGCGGCGACCCCGGCCTACATTTTCCTAAAAACCGAACCCTCGGCCCGCCCGTCGCCTGCCGGCTCCCTCACTTCACCACCAGCACACCCTTCATCCCGAGCTGGAGGTGAGCCGGGAACGTGCACACATAAACGTATTCGCCCGCCGCCGCCGGCACGGTGAACACCACCGTATCGCGCTTGCCGCCGCCGAGGAGTTTCGTGTGGGCGATCACGTCCGCCGCGCGTTCCGCCGGCAGGTAGTCGGTGGCGCGCGCTTTCACCGCCGCGTTGGCGTAGTCCGTCGCGTCCACCCCGGCCTGAAGCAAGACCCAGTTGTGCCCCATCGCCTCCTTCGGCGCGGAACCGGTGTTGACGAGCAAGACTCGCAACGTCTCGCCCGCCGCCGCGTCGATGCGGACCACGTTAAACTTCATCGAGTCGCCCACCTCGATCCGCACCTCGCGCGGCACCTCGGGCGTGCCGCGCGCCAGTCCTCCCCCCGCCGTCTCCGCGCCCGCCGCGCCCGCCGACTGCGCCGGCGTCTCCGCCGCGCCCGCGCCCTCCGGCTTTGATCGACCACACCCGTTCAGCGCCCCCCCCAGGCCCAGACAGAGGCTCACAAGCACGCTTAGGCCCGCGATCTTTACGCCCGCCGCCCGCCGTCGGCCTGTCCGTTTGGTTTTCATGCCAACATCCCCGCCCGGCCCGGCCCCGACCCGCAAGCCGCGTCATTCTCGCCACCCGCCCTGTAGTTTCCCTCACGACGGTCTACCGCCGGGCTAATATCCCGCCAATCGGCCGCAGTTTACCCTGATATGGATAAATCGGAGTGTGCCCCAAGCCGAATATGCGCTTGATTACACCGAACGACTCCAAAGCCTCCGCCACCGGTGCCGTCTCGACTCCCACCCGTATTCACGACTTTCCGACCATGCGTTTCAGCTCAGTTTCCCTCTTCCGTCGCGCCTTACCCGCGCTGGCCGTCCTCGCGCTCCCGTTGATCACGGGCGGCTGGCTCTCCGGTCCCCAGTCTACTTTCGACGTCAAAGGCCCGGTCGCCAAGACGCAGCTCGATGTGTTTTACGTCACCCTGTGGGTTACGTTAATCGTGTTTGTCCTCGTCGCCGGCGTGCTCGCCTACGCCACGATCAAGTTCAAGGCCCGCAACAATGCCGACTCGAAGGCCGCCATCCCGGATCAGGGCCATGGCAATCCCTTCGTCGAGCTGGGCCTGATCGGCGCCTCGATCGCCGCCCTCGTCATCATCGCCGTCCCCACCCTGCGCGCCATCTGGTATACCTACGATGTGCCCGAGGAGCAGCGCGCCGACGCCTACGAAGTCACCGCGCGCGGTCTCCAGTGGTGGTTTCAGTTTGAATACCCCGCCGAGCAGATTGACGGCGCCGGCCAGCTCATCACCGGCAACGAGCTTGTGATCCCCGCCGGTCGCCCGGTCCGTATCAACCTTCGCACCAACGACGTCATCCACTCGTTCTGGGTGCCGAAACTGGCCGGCAAGGTCGATATGATACCCAATCGCGGCAACCACCTGTGGCTCCAGGCCGACGAGCCTGGCTACTTCTGGGGCCAATGCGCAGAGTTTTGCGGCGAATCCCACGCCGTCATGCGTTTCCGCGTCATCGCCCTCGCCGCCGACGATTTCGCCGCCTGGGTCGAGAACCAGAAAAAGCCCGCCCGCACCCTCACCCCCGCCGGCGAGGCGCCCACCGCCCAGTTCGCCAGCTACGACATGACGCCCAAAAAGCGCAACGCCCCCGGCTACACCGCCGAGTTCGACGCCGACCCCATGGCCGCCTGGACCGCCTTCCAATTTCCCGAGAAGGAGGAAAACACCGCCCTCGTCGCGCAGGGTCGCCAGATTTTCAAAGAGAAAAACTGCATCACCTGCCACGCCATCCGCGGTCACGACGGCGTGGGCGTCAACGGCCCCGACCTCACCCACTTCGGCTCCCGCACCACCGTCGCCGCCGGCCTCTTGGAAAACTCCAAAGCCAATCTGCATCGGTGGATCGTGAATCCCGACAACGTCAAACCCGGCAACAAGATGTACGTGGGCGTCAACGGCATGCCCGGCTACATGACCATGAACGAGACCACCGGCCGCATGACCGTCGAGCACGTCAAGGTCAACGACGCCGAGGCCCGCGCCCTCGTGGAATACCTCCACAGCCTCAAATAACCCCGGCCCGCCCTCTCCACCCGACCCTCGCCCTCCGCCCACCATGGAAGCCGCCCTCAAGTCCGACTATTCTCCTGCAGATGCGAAAACCCGCCCCGCGACCCGCCCCTGGTTTTTCACCCGGCCCGCCGCCAAGACTGGCCTGGTGTCCTGGCTCACTACCGTGGACCACAAAAAGATCGGCCTGCTCTACGGCATCACCTCGCTCTTTTTTTTCCTCGTCGGCGGTTTCGAGGCGCTGTTGATCCGCCTGCAGCTCGCGGTGCCGAACAACACGTTCATCAGCCACCAGCTCTACAACGAGCTCTTCACCATGCACGGGACGACGATGATCTTCCTCGCCGTCATGCCGCTCTCCGCCGCGTTCTTCAATTACATGATGCCGTTGCAAATCGGCGCGCGCGACGTCGCCTTCCCGCGTCTTAACGGCTTTGCCTTCTGGGTTTTCGTCGCCGGGGCTATCGTGCTGAATGTCGGCTGGTTCACCAAGGCTGGAGCGCCCGATTCCGGTTGGTTTGGCTACGCCCCGCTCACCTCCATCGCCTACTCCAACCAATTCGCCGGCGACTCCTCCACCGACCTTTGGATCGTGGGCCTCCAGATCCTCGGAGTCTCGTCCGTCGTCGGGTCGCTCAACTTCATCGTCACCATCATCAACATGCGCGCCCCCGGCCTAACCATGATGCGCCTTCCGGTGTTCACGTGGATGACGCTTTTCACCGCCTTCCTCATCATTCTCTCCTTCCCCGCCATCACCATCGCGTTGGTCGAGCTCATGATGGATCGCTCCTTCGGCACCGGCTTCTTCGAGGTCGCCAAGGGCGGCATGCCCATCCTCTGGCAGCATCTTTTCTGGATCTTCGGCCACCCCGAGGTGTACATCCTCATCCTCCCGGCGATGGGCATCATCTCCGAGATCCTGCCCACCTTCTCGCGCAAGCCCCTTTTCGGTTACCCCATCGTCGTTTTCTCCGGCGCGCTTATCGGCTTCATGGGTTTCGGCGTCTGGTCCCACCATATGTTCACCACCGGCATGGGCACCATGGCCACCGCCGCCTTCTCCCTCGCCACCATGGCCATCGCGGTGCCCACCGGCGTGAAAATTTTCAACTGGGTCGGCACCCTCTGGGGCGGCCAAATCACCACCCGCACCCCCATGATGTTCGCCCTGGGCTTTATCTGGATGTTCATGATGGGCGGCTTCTCCGGCGTCATGCACTCCGCCGCCCCGGCCGACGCCCAGCAGCAGGACAGCTACTTCGTAGTCGCCCACTTCCACTACGTGCTCATCGGAGGCTCCATCTTCGCCTTGCTCGGCGGCGTCCATTACTGGTTTCCGCTCATCTTCGGCCGCATCGTCTCCGAGTTTTGGGGCAAACTTTCCTTTTGGGTCATCTTTGTCGGCTTCAACGTGACCTTTTTCCCCATGCATTTCCTCGGCCTCAACGGCATGCCGCGCCGCACCGCCGTTTACGACGGCAACATGGGTTGGAACAGCGCTAATATGATCGCCACCATCGGCGCCTTCATCCTCGGCGTCGGCATCGCCATCTACTTCGGCGTCTTGATCTACACCTACCTCAAGGGCAAAAAGGCCCAGGGCGACATCTGGGACGCCCGCACTCTGGAGTGGTCCGTGCCCGCCACCCCGCCGCCCGAGCATAATTTTCACGTCACGCCCACCGTGCATGCCCGCGACGCCTTTTGGTATGAGAAGACCCACGCCAAGGAGATCGCCGCCGAGAAGGCCAAGACCGCCACCGAGACCGAAACCCACGGTGGCATCCACATGCCCAGCCAGTCCTGGTTCCCCATCATCGCCGCCTGCGGCCTTCTGATTGGCGGCCTGTTCTTCGCCCATCACAACTTCGTCGGCGCCATCGCTGGCGGTTGCATCATGCTCCTCGCCGTTATCGGCTGGGCCTTTGAGGGCCCCGGCGGCTACCACCTCCATATCCACAAAGACGGCACCGTCACCGGCGGCGAAGGCCAGGACCACTAAGCCGTTCCAACCCGACAAACCGTCGAGGAGTCGAAAAGCCGGGGAGTCGATTTTCCTCCGGTCTAATCCAGCTCCTCGACTCCTCGACCTCTTCGACTCCTCGACTCCTCGACCTCTTTAAAAACGCAATGAGCGCTCACGCCGGCCCCATCGATCACCACCACGATCACACCACCACCACGGGCATTCCCAACAAGAAGCTCTTTATGTGGGCCTTTCTGGCGTCCGATTGCATGTTTTTCGCCACGCTGATCTCGACCCACGTCATCTACCGGCTGCACCCGACTCCAGACGGCGCGGACCCGCTCAAGATCTTTTCCATCGAGCTCACCTCGTTCTCCACCTTCATCCTGCTCATGTCCTCGCTCCTCATGGCTTTGGCCGTGGGCGCGTGCCAAAAGGGCAAGGTCGAGTCCACCCGCAAGATGATCCTGGGGACCATCTTCTTCGGCATCATTTTCCTCGGCTGCCAAGTCTACGAGTTCGTACACTTCGTCCACCTCGGGCTCACCCTCAAGAGCGACATCTTTGGCTCCACTTTCTACACCCTCACCGGCACCCACGGCGTTCACGTCGCCATCGGCGTCCTCTGGCTGGTGCTGATGTACATTCGCAGCTTCAAACCCGCGGATGCCTCCCGCGCTTGGATCATTCGCGCCGTCACCCAGTTCGTCGCCTTCGCCGCAGGCACCGTCGCGCTGATGTTCGTGATGCTCGCCGTGACTCACGCCGGCGCTGAAAACGGCTACAACCTCGCCGCCCTCGGCCAGGGCATCCAGCATAGCCTGCCCGCCACCTTCGCGCTTATCGTCTCTTGCGGCGTTCTCGCCTTCCTCAGCCGCTCCACCTGGGCGGTCGAGTTTGGCGAGGCCAACGCGGTCGACGTCGAGGGCATGGGCCTTTACTGGCACTTCGTCGACATCGTCTGGATCGTCATCTTCACCGTCGTCTACCTCCTCGAATACCTCTGACGCCGCGCGCCGCCAATGTCCGTCCCGCAATCGTAAATCATAAATCGTAAATCATAAATTTCTGATGTCTTCCGCCGCCCACCCCGCCCACGCCGACACCGCCCAGGACCACGCCCACGCGGACGACGGCAAGTTCCACCTCTTTGTGCAGATCGCCATGATCCTCGCCGTCATCACCGGCGTGGAGATCGTGCTCATCTATCTCCCCTTGGCCAAGTGGTTCATTGTCACCACGCTCGTCCTGCTCTCCGTGGTGAAATTCCTCATGGTCATCTTCTGGTTCATGCACCTGAAGTTCGACAAAGCCTTCTGCACTATACTGTTTTTTATCGGGCTCGTCCTCGCCGGCGGTACCGTCGGAGCCCTGCTTTTGCTATTCTCCGTCAAAGATAGCGTATCTCTGAGCGCCCAAACCATCTACGCCGAACGCGCCGCCGCCACCGCCGAGTAGCGCAAACTTTGATTCTGCGCCGACCGGTGGATCGTTGACCTGGCCTCCCCCACCCCGCTCCACGGCACCCGTCATCCGGGTGCCTTTTTTGCGGCTTCCGGTCCTTTTGTGGCCAATTTTTCAAATCTGAATCCTGATAGGTCCCCATGCTCGACTGGTCCCACTGGCACAACGAACCCTACTTGGTCGGCGGACTCATCCTCCTCGGCTGGCTCTACGCCCTTGCCACGGGTCCCTTCCGCGGCCGCCTCGCCCCTGTCGGCACGCCCTTTTCGCGCGTCCACGCCCTTCGTTTCTACGCCGCGCTGGTGATTTTCTACCTCGCGGTCGGCTCCCCCCTCGACCAGGCCGGCGAACGTTTCTTGCTGAGCGCGCACATGATCCAGCACCAGTTGATCATCTACCCCGCCGCCATCCTGTTTCTCACCGGCCTGCCCGCCTGGCTCGTGTCCCGCGTCACTGCCCGCCCCGCCTTTCGTTTGCCCCTGCGGATCTTCACCCACCCCATAGTCTGTGTATTTGGCTACACCGCCGTCATCTCCATCTGGCATGTGCCCGCCCTGTACGATTGGGCGCTACGCGATAAATTTGTCCACATCGTGGAGCACCTCACCTTTTTCGCCGCCGCCCTGCTTTATTGGTGGCCGGTGATAAGCCCGAGCCGCGAGTTTCCGCCCATGAAACACGCCCTGCAGATGCTCTACCTGGTGGCCGCGACCATTTCCATGACGCCGCTTTTCGCCTATCTGGCCTTCTCCTCCGAGGTGCTCTACCCCACCTACGAATTCGCCCCGCGCCTGTTCCCTAATTTCAGCGCCGCCCAAGACCAGCTTCTCGCTGCCGCCATCATGAAGCTCGGCGGCATGTTTGTCTCCTTCCTCACCCTGATCTGGGTTTTCTATCGCTGGTATCAATTCACCGAACGCGCCCGCCCCGCTCAGTCCGCCACCACCTAGCCCACACGCCTTCCCCGAGTCACGCCCGCGATTGATGCCTCCCATGCGCCACCCCGGCGCATTCTTTACGGTAACAACAATGTCGTGACCGCAGGGGCCGCCGGGGCCGCCGGGGCCGCCGCGAGGTTCACCGGACGGGCGTCCCAACCGTCAAAACCGGACGGCGCCCCAACCACCGCGAGCGTCACTCCCCGCCCGAACGCCGTTTACAGACTTAAAACTTCACTGTCGGCGCCACCCGCTCCAACAAAGCCGCGCGCTGGCCGCTGACGTTGATCAGCACCACATGGAGCCCCTCCTGTTTCCAGCCCACCACACTGCTCAGCATTTCGGTGTAACGCGTCTCCAGCGCCATCTGCTCCGGCGGGCCCAGCCGGCGGGTCATCGCCAGCGGGCCGAAGCTCAGCTTCGCGCCGTCCTGCTCGAAACGACCGCCAAACCGGTTCACCCCGCCGTGTCCGGTGGCGCGCCGCCCGTCGCGATCAAACTCCAGACTCTGCGCCGCCCAGCCCTGGACCAGCGGCGCGACCGCCTCGCCCCCGAGTTTGATCACGATCCACTGCGTGCCCGCAAGTTGCTTGAGCACGGGGATGTCCGCCTGGGCGACGGCGGCGGCGACCGCGCCAGGCGCGGTGTCGGCGGGCTTCGGGGTGGTGCGCGAAGCGCAACCGACCAAGGCGAGGCTCAAGGCAAGAAACGGGAGGCCAGATGCTTTCATAAAGTGAATCCGCGATGGTTAAACCCGACCCCCGGCCGGGGCAATCGGTTCCTCGCGCCATGAATTGGTTAAAAAGCACCGCGCTCACGCCACGCGATTCCGCCCCGCCGCTTTCGCCTCGTAAAGCGCCTGATCCGCCGCGCCCAGCAGATCCGCCGCATCCACGCGCAGGGCCGTCCACTGCGCCACGCCGACCGATACCGTGCAGGCCAGCGTGCGCACCGCCGCCACGATGTTTTCGCCGGCGTGCCGTGCGCTCACCGCGTCACACTCCGGCAGCCACACCGCGAACTCGTCGCCACCCCAGCGCACCACCGTGTCCACCTCGCGCACCGCGCCTCGGATCTGGTTCGCCACCGAGACCAGCATGCGGTCGCCGCCGGCATGGCCCATCGAGTCGTTCACGCCCTTAAAGTTGTCGATATCGATGAGCAGGGCCGAGACCGGCCGCCCATACTCCCGCGCCCGTTCCACCTCGCGCTCCAGCAGACGCAGACCCTCGCGCCGGTTATACAACAGGGTCGGCGTGTCACGCGTCGCCAGCCGGCGCAGCTCGCTCATCGTCTCGTGCAGCCGCAAAGCATAGCGCAAGGACCGCTCCAACCCGCGCGCGCTAATCTCGAACTTCACCAGATAATCCAGCGCGCCCGCATGAAGCGCCTGAGTATCGATGTCGCCCGAAGTTTCGGCGGTCAAAAAAATCACCGGCGTGTCGATGCCGAGCTTCGTCGCCTCGCGCAGCAGCTCCAAGCCGTCGCGCGGGCCCAGTTGGTAATCGAGCAGACAAGCCGTGAAGCGCCCCTCTCGTAGCGCCAGCAGCCCGTCCTCGTAGGTCGGCGCCCAGAGCAGTTCGAAACGTTCGCCCGTAAACTTGCCGAAAGCCGCCTCCACGATCCTTGCCTGGGCACGGTCGTCATCGATGAGCAGCACGCGGCGAGAAGATTGCGTCATGCCAGGACAGCGTTCGCCTTCCGCAGGCTCCCTGCAAGCCTCCCTTGCGCCGTCCTTCCAAACGCCCCCAGATTTTCCGGATGCTGGAAATCCGCAGCCAGATTTAAGTTCGCTACTCCGAGACCGACATGATGGGGGTCGTTTACCACGGCAGTTACCTGCCCTGGCTGGAGGTGGCGCGCACCGCGCTGCTCGCCGCCGAGGGTTTGCCCTACCGTGAACTGGAGGCCGACGGTTTTTTCCTGCCCGTCATCGAGGTCAATCTGCGTTACCACCGCCCCGCCCGCTACGCCGACGTGGTGACGATACACGCGGTGATCCGCACCAAGCCCGCAGTGCGGCTGCGCGTCGAGTACGAGCTGTTTCGCGGGAACGAAAAACTCGCCTCCGGCCACACG
>JBBRHC010000096.1:0-11068 GCA_038223295.1 Opitutales bacterium | reverse complement strand
CCAGATCGCGCAGATTGCGCACCGCCGCCGCAGCCAAAATCTCCGACGAAAGTACGCTCACCGAACGCGGCGTTTCCAAATTATCCCGGAAAGGCCCGAAAACCGAGCCGATCGGCTTGTTCAACGGCAAAATATCATCCGTGATCGCCCGTCCGGTAACCTCGACCGGCTCCAGTTGCACCGCCGGGGAGGCCCCCGCGCTCGGTCTCGCTACCGTCGAGGGTGGCGGGGTGGTGGCGACAGGCTGAGCCAGCCCGGACGCGGAACCAGTTAAACAGGAAAAGAGGACGAAATGACTACGGCGAAACATAGAATTTAAGATTTTTAATTTAAACGATTTATACTACCTGCCCCTCAAGCCATCCGGCCAAGGGGATGACGCGACGGGGCCCAGAGTCTTGGGCACGCGCCGCCCTGCCAAACGGGTGCAAAACACCCGGCAAACCATGCCTGCGAACAACGCAGGACCCCACCAAGAGCGAGGCTCAGACTCCAGCAAACGGCGGCGCGGTCAGTTGCCGGATGACCGCTTTTTGTCGCGCCAGATCGACCCAGAGGGCCGAATCCTTGACTGGTTCGCGGACCCAGTGGGTCAGCCATACAACCAGCCACGACCAACGTGAATCGGACCGGGAAAGGCGCACCAAATCGCGCCAACCATCCACGTCAATATGTGTGCGCAGCGTGAGCACCGTATGGCCCGCCAGCGCCGCGTTCAAATGCGCGAAGTCCGTGTGGGCCTGCCAGGTGATCGCGTCGAGCAACGGCACCAGATAATCGCGCAACCCGATCAAGTAGGTGCCGCCGCGATGATCCGGACCGAGCACCGCCTCCTGGGAATCCAGGGCCGCGAAAGCCGCGAAAATCTCTTCGCCTCTCAGGTCTGGACAATCGCCGCCCACGACCACGATGCGCTCGTAACCCAAGGCGCGCACACTGTGCACCGCATGGAGGAAACGCTCGCGAAAACTATGGCCCTGCTGCGTATGAAAATGGACCGGCTGGTCGGACGGCGTGGGTAAGGCGCCAAACAAATGCACGTCGCAAAGCCCGCTCGGCAGCTCGTGCCAGGCGTCCGCCTGGAACAGCGGCGCCATAGCCTGGGGCAGATGGCGCGCCTTTAGTTCGGTAACGACGTCCCGACCAAATACCACCAAGGCCTGCCGCCCCATCCGGGGACGATCAGGAATCGGTTGCGCGGAAGGCGCGATTGGTAGCGTCATGGCCGTCATTGGCATTTTAGAGGCCGCGACCCGGTTTTTATTCCACGAGCCGGCGAGGAATTTTTTCCAAGCTCCCGAATTGGCTTCAAGCGCCGCACCTCCAACCGCTCCACCGCACACCCACGGTCGCCCACCTGGATCGAGCACGGCCTCCAGAGTCTGACGTGGACCTTCCGCGTTGAGTCCGGTCTTCTCATCGCTGGGCATTGAGTGCCCAATCGTAGTGCGTGTAATCCAGTTTCCAGTTCGAGGCGCCTCCGGACAGAGCTTCACGATCCGCCGGCAACGCGAAACGACCGGCATAGGCGATCACGGCCTCGTCCTTCGTGCCAAAGTCCTCCTTGAACCAATCAAACACCTTGGAGAGCTCCGCCCTGCGCGCGCCCACATCGAAGCGGTTATGCGTTTTGTCCTGGATAAAAATAACGGCTTGGTCGGTGAGCTGGGCATCCAGACGATCCGCGACGTAGGCCTCGCGCCTCAGCGGCGGACACGACATCGCCGCACATACGAGGGCAAAATGAATCCGAGGCTCCTTGAACTGCTTCCGAATCACCTCGTGCTCGATATAATTCAAGGTGACCCGCCCGCCCCCGATCTCGGCAAACTTGATGTCCCACGGCGTCTTTCCAATCAAGTAACCGATATACTTCCCTCCCGTCGCGAGATCGTTGATGGACTTAACCGGATACTTGTCGGCGATGAGCTTCAACGTGTAGGCGTTGTAGGCGTTGATCCAAAACGCCAACTGCACGTCTGCGTTCGGCAACTTCGCAGGGTCCGTCGCCGCCACCGTCGCCAGATAACAACTCAGGCGCTCATCACCCTTTAAGGCGGCGTAGTCCACGAGTCCCCGGTCATCTACCCGGTCCTTCAGGAGCTCGGTGAACAGGGCATCGTCCGGGGCTGCGATCGCGCCTATCGCGGTGCCGATTAATAATAGACTAACGAGTAACGGTTTCATCGGTTCGAGGGGCCGGGTTGATTCGGTGGGTAAAATAATGGTGCGCCAAAGCCTCGGGCGATTCGCCGCGCAAAAATCGATGAAGCAGCCACGCATTCAGCGCCTGTTGGCGCCACGCGCCCTTCCGCTCGAAACGCCGGGCGGAGGTCACCACCGCCGCGGGTAACGAGACCACCGGGGCCAGTCGCCGCGCCCGCCGCAAGAACTCGACGTCCTCAAACAAAGGCCAGTCCGGCATTCCACCCAAGCGCTCGTAGTGATCCCGATGCACCAGCACCCCTTGATCGCCGAACCGGGTCCAGACCGAATCGAAGCGCGTGAAGTAGGCGCAAACCGAGAGAAACCTTCCCGGTGAATCGAAGCGCAACCGAAACGTCGCCACCCGCTCCCGCCCCCTCCCTGCGAACCCCTCGATCACCCGTCCCGCCTCCCGCGGCAGCAAGGTATCCGCATGCAAGAACAACAACCACTCCCCCGTGGCCACCTCCGCTCCGGCACGCATCTGCCGACCACGCCCGGCATCCGACTCGATCACGTGGCAGCCCGCCACACGCGCCAACGGAGCCGTGGCATCCACGCTCCCGCCATCCACCACCACCACCTGCACCCCTTCCCCCAACGTCTCCCATGCCCTCGAAATCGTGCCCGACAGAGCCCGCTCCTCGTTCAAGGTCGGGATGATGACGGATAGATCAATCACGGCGGGTGGTCAGTTTAGAGTCACCAGCACCCGGTTTTATTTCCAACTTTAGCGCCTCAAACCAGGCCACCGCCTTGGAGTCGGTATTATCCGTATCGACCATCACCGCCACGCCGTTGAATTCCCGCGCCGCCCGACCAAACGCGGCCTCATAGTCGCGCAACACATCGCGCGACTCCTCCCTCCATTCGCCGGCCTCGTCGGCGCCGGACCGAAGCACGATCATGCGCACCCGATCCGTGTAGGGACTCGTATATTCGCTCCCCACCGGCTCGTGCGCCGCCCACACATAGTTGATCGCCACCGTGCGCGTCGGCACGGTGGATCGCTCGAACACCACAAAAACCCGGGCCGCGTAGTCGTCGCCCCCCTTCTCTCGCTCGCCTTTGTGCGTCAGCGGTGCCGCCACTTTCCAACGCCAGCTCAGCCGTAACATCGAAGGGTCTTTCACCTTGATCTCCCGCAACAACGCACGGTTCGCATCGGCCGCGTCGGCCCTCAGCACCAAGCGGTCCGCCGGCCCCTCCGCCACCACCCGGTAGTCGGTCGCGCGAATGAACGTAAATCCCTGCGTTTTCCACGCTTCGCGCCAATCAGGATGAAACCCGTCAAACAAATCCATCGCCTCTCCCCTCACGGAGACTGCCGACAACAGACACCCGAGGAGCAGAATCTTTCGGGCAAATCCCGTGCGCGTAATCCGCGTCATCCGCCACCCGCATGACCCCGGCAAGACGCGACCCCGCAACCCGCCGCCGAGACCAACCGCACGCCTGACGAAGCGAAGGGTGTTCAGGTTTTTCTTCGCCATCCGAAAAACAAACCCGCGCCGGCTTCCAACGCAAGAGGCTGGCGCTGCTCGAGGAGGCGATAAGCAACAGGCCGCTACGCCTTCTCGCTATGCCTTGCCCATACACAGACAAAGAGACGCCCGTCACTCCGGCAGCCGTGTCAACCGAGCCGGCGGCCGCAGCGTCTCCGATAAGTTACCCGGATCGAATACCGTGCCCGAGAAATCCAGGTTCAGCGCCGCCGCCGTCACCACGAAGCGGGTTTTATTCCGCGTCGTCTCGTCGCGGAGCTCGAAGGTGCGCGGTATCCAGCGCTCGCCGATCTTTGCCAGCCCGCCCATCATAAACGATTTCAACACCCGCTCGCCCGCGCCGATCTGCTCCGCCCGCACCAACGCGTGGTATTGAGGATCCAGATACACCCGCATGCCCTCCAGGTCGGGCCGATGTGCCGCCAACGACGCCGGCGGATAGAGCAAAAACGTATCCACCGGGCGGCTCTGCAACCGGGTCTTCCCCTCATAGACGAAATCCGGCCAATACAGGAACGGCATCTGCAAGTCGAAGGCCGACAAATCCGTGCCCGCCAGCGGCTCGAACAAAGCCGCCTCCGCCACCACGATGGTCGAGGCCCCATCCGTCGCCGGCCAGCGCCACGCCGAGGGCCGCGCCCCGCCTTGCACCAGGATGCGTTTCTCCCCGCCACCCAGCCCGGCCGCCTCGCGAACCGCGCCCGCCTCGCCGCCACCGCTACCGCCACCGTGGACCGCTTCGGCTGGCACGCTCAGGCTCAGCCGCGAGAGGGGCCCGTCCGCGTTGCGCCCGCCCCACACGCGCCCCGGGATGCGTCGCTCCGCGCCGCGCCGCGGCAACACCCTCAGATCAAACTCGAAATAGTAATCCCCTTCCGGCCCGACCGCGCGCATTTGCTCCAGGATTGCGGCCCCCTCCTTCTGGTCGGGCGGCGTGATTTGAAAGTACTTCGGCTCCGGCCGATTCAGCCGCGACTGCCCCGCCAACGGCGACACTCCAGCGCCGAGCCACACGACGAGTGCAAACAAAAGGCAGACGGGCGATGCCGTCTGCCGGAAACAAAGAGGGAAGCGGTGGACAACCACGCGCGTAAGGACCCGCGACTTACTTGGCGGGTTCCGCCGCCGCCGGAACCGGAGCGGGCGCCGTCTCCACCGGGGCGGGAGCGGAAACCGCCGGCAACGAGATCGCCGCCTCGGGCGCGGTGTCGGCGACGACCGGCACAGTAACCGTCGGCGTGGCTTCCATCGACTCGGCCGGCGCCTCGGTGCTCGTGGCAGGAACGGCGACGGGCGTATCGGGGGCGGCGGGCGCCGCAATCACAGGCAGCGCGCCCTCGGCTCGGTTGGCCTTGTGGCGGGAGATATGCGCCAGAAAGAGCGCAAAGGTCAGCACGAAGAAAACGATGGTGCCGTTGCGCGTCAGGGTCGCCAGCACGTTACCCGTGTCCGCGCCGAAAGTCGCTTCGGTCATGCCGCCGCCCAACGCCGCCCCCACGCCACCGTCGGATTTCGATTTCTGCGCGAGCACGATCAGCACCAGAAACACCGACAAAAGGATAAGAACGAAGGTGAGCAGCCAGATAAGGATGGACATGGGAAAAGTGGAAAAGCGGAAGAACGCACCGGACCATACCGCGTTTGTCAATGGCGCGAGCCGCCCCTCTCCCGGGTTCCCGTGCCGGTTGCTCGGGTCGGAAACTTTTTCTGGCCCCGCTCCTCGCCGCGCCTTCACCCTCCCCGCCGGCCATGTCTCATCCCTTCCCCCCCGCGCCTCCTTGCCTCGCCATCCGTGATCTCCGCGCCGCCGAACTGAGCCCCGCACCCACGCCCGACGCCCTCCTCCGCCTCTACGCCTGGTCCGCCCTCGCCCGGCGCACCGACAACCGCATCCTCGAGCTCTTCCGCCAGGGCCTCATCAAGGGCACCGTCACCGGCGGCCAGGGCAACGAACTCCTCATCGTCCCACTCGCCCTCCTCGCCGACAAGGCCATCGACGTCGTCTCCTTCACCCACCGCGACCTCGGCGGCCACCTCGTCTGGGGCGGACACCTCTGCGAGCACCTCAACCAATACTTCGCCAACGCCGCCAGCCCCACCCAGGCCCGCGAGGGCAACGTCCACCACGGCGATCCCGCCAACCGCTCCCTGCCGATGATTTCCCATCTCGGCTCCATGATTTCCCACGTCGCCGGCCTCACCGACGCCCAGCGCCGCGCCGGCCACCCCGCCGTCGGCCTCGCTATCTTCGGCGACGGCGGCTCCTCCACCGGCGATATCCACGAGACGCTCAACCTCGCCGCCCTTCTCTCCCTCCCCGTCGTCTTCGTCATCGAGAACAACCGCTACGCCTACTCCACCCCCGTCGCCGAACAACACTCCCCCGCCATCGCCCTCTGGCAACGCGCCGCCGGCTACGGCATCGAGGGGCTGCGCATCGACTTCCTCGCCGATCCCGTCGCCGCCGCCCAGACCCTCGCCGCCACCGTCGAGCGCGCCCGCGCCGAGCGCCGCCCCATCCTCGTCGAGGCCAACGTCGCCCGCCTCCGCGGCCACGCCGCCTACGATACCTGCGACTACCTCAGCCCCGAAGAAAACACCCTCATCCAGGCCTCTGATCCCCTGCCCGGATTCCGCGCCCGCCTCGCCGACGCCGGCCACGCCGCCGCCCTTGACCAGATCGACGCCGATCTCGCAGCCTGGATCGAGGCCTGCATCCAGGTCTCCCTGCGCTTCAGCCGCCCCTCGCCCGCCTCGCTCCCGGTCCACGCCTACGCGCCCGACGCCCCCGCCCTCGACTGGCAACCCCTCGTCACCGCCGACGCCCCCCGCGCCGAGAATATCACCTTCGCCCAGGCCCTCACCTACGCCCACGGCAAAATCCTCCGCGAGCGCCCCGAATCCGTCCTGCTCGGCCAGGACATCGGTGTTTACGGCGGCGCCTTCAAAATCACCGACGGCCTGCTCGCCGCCCACGGCCGCGCCCGCGTTTTTAACACTCCGCTCGCCGAGTCCGCCTGCACCGGCTGGGCCATCGGCATGGCCCTGGGCGGCCACCGCCCCATCGAGGAGTTCCAGTTCGCCGACTTCTCCACCGAGGCGATGACCCAGATCACCCTCAACGCCGCCACCTACCACTTCCGCGCCGGCGCCCGGGTCCCGCTCGTCCTGCGCCTGCCCTGCGGCGGCGGCCTCACCTTCGGCTCCTTCCACTCCCAGGAACTCGAGTCCGTCCTCCTCGCCATGCCCGGTCTGAAGGCCCTCTACCCCAGCACCGCGCAAGACGCCTTCGACTGCCTGCTCGCCGCCTACGAGGACGACAACCCCGTACTCCTCTTCGAGCACAAGGCCCTCTACCGTCGCGGCAAACACACCGTCGCCTGGAATCCCGCCTACCGCGATGTCTGGTCGCCCCGCCGCGTCCGCGCCGGCGCCCACGCCACCCTCGTCACCTACGGCGAGATGGTACACCTCGCGACCGAGGCCGCCGTGTATCTCGAAACCGAATACGATAAGACCCTCGACGTCTGGGATCTGCGCGCCCTCGCCCCCCTGCGCCTCGACGCCATCCACGAATCCCTCTCCCGCACCCGCCGCCTGGTCGTGTTGCACGAGGGCCGCCGCACCCACGGCTTCGGCGCCGAGCTGGTCGCCCAGATCCTCGAGACTCGTTTCTTCGACCTCGAGGCCCCGCCCCTCCGCATCGCCTCCCTCGACCTCCCCGTCCCCTTCGCCCCCGAGCTCGAGCAAGCCTACCGCCCCACCCGCGACTCCATCATCGAAAAAATCACCGCCTGGCTGGGCTGACGCGGCCCACCCCGTCCCGCCGATCAACGTCCGCTTACCCCCAGCCGCATGGCCCTGCACCCCGCTTTTCCGCTCTCGCCCTACGCCCCGCTCGTCCCCGCCGAGCGCTGGTTCCCCGCCGACGAGGCCCTTCGCGACACCGCCTACGAAAAGCTCCTCCCCCCACTCGTCGCCCGAATCCGCACCGAGGTCCACGCCTGGCGCGCCGCCGACTACCGGCGCCTCCGCCACCACCCGCGCTCTGATTAAACCCGAAATCCGAAGTGGGAGCCGATGAGATGGCACAAGATGCTGGATCAGATGGTCGTTCGTGAATCCCGAAGTGCACTGAATAGTGCATTGCGCGGGTGAACGGACGAGCAGATGAGCAGCAGATTGCGCCAGATCGCGGCGATCCACTTCGGATTTCGGGTTAAACACTGGTTCGAGACCGAGCATCTCCTCGAAACCGCCGAGGGCACCCTCGCGCCCTTTCGTTACTATTTCGCCCAGCGCGAAGCGGTCGAAACCGCCATCTGACTCCACGAAGTCCGCCGCGCCCGCGATAAGTTCGACCTCCTCCGCTTCGACGCCTCGGGCAGCGCCGCCCCCTCCGATTTTGCCGAGGATTGGCCCCGCTACGTGCTCAAACTCGCCACCGGCGCAGGCAAGACCAAGGTCCTCGCCCTTCTCATCGCGTGGAGCTTTTTCCACCGCCTCTATGAGCCCGACTCCACGCTCTCGCGCAACGTCCTCCTCATCGCGCCCAACATCATCGTCCTCGACCGCCTCCGCGCCGACTTCGACGGGCTGAAAATTTTCTTCTACGACCCCATCCTGCCCGACAACGGCCATGCCGGCCGCGACTGGCGCGAGGACTTCCAGCTCACCCTCCACCTCCAAGACGACGTCCGTTTACTCCGCCCCACCGGGAACCTTTTCCTAACTAACATCCACCGCGTCTTCCTCGGAGACTACGTGCCGCCTTCCCTCGAAGACGACGACTTGCGCGACTACTTCCTCGATCCTTTCGGCGCCAAACCCTTCGGCAAGACCACCGACTCCTCCGCCGACCTCGGCCAGATCATTCGCGAGATCGACGAACTTGTCGTCTTCAACGACGAGGCCCACCACATCCACGACGAGCGCATGGCGTGGTTCGGCTCCATCCAGGACATCCACCACCGGATGCTGCAAAAAGACCGCCGCCTCGCCCTCCAGATCGATGTCACCGCCACCCCGCGCCACGACAACGGCTCCATCTTCGTCCAAACCGTCTCCGACTATCCCCTCGTCGAGGCCATCCACCAAAACGTCGTCAAACACCCCGTCCTCCCCGACGCCGCCAGCCGCGAAAAACTCCACGAAAAAAAGTCCGCCCTCTTCTGCGAGAAATACGATGACTACCTCCGCCTCTGCATCGAGGAGTGGAAAAATCCTCCGCCGACCACGGGAAGCTCGGCAAAAAAGCCGTCCTATTCGTCATGGTGGACGACACCAAAAACTGCGACGACGTCGGCCTCCACCTCCAGAAAATCTGCCCCGAACTCCAAGACGGCGTCCTCGTCATCCATACCAAGAACAACGGCGATATTTCCGAAGCCTCCTCCGGCAAGGCCAAGGAGGAACTCGAACCCCTCCGCCGCCAATCCAACGAGATCGACTCCTGGAAATCCCCCTTCCGGGCCATCGCCTCCGTCCTCATGCTCAAGGAGGGCTGGGACGTGCGCAACGTCACCACCATCGTCGGCCTCCGCGCCTACGCCGCCAAGTCCAACATCCTTCCCGAGCAGACCCTCGGCCGCGGCCTGCGTCGCATGTATTTCGGCTCCGAGGTGAAGGAGACCGTCTCCGTCCTCGGCACGCCCGCCTTCATGGACTTCGTCGAGTCCATCCAGAGCGAAGGCGTCACCTTTGAACGCGTCGGCATGGGCGGCGACACCGCCCGCCACGACTCTCTCATCGTCGAGGTCGAGACCGACAACCCCGCCAAGGATTGCGCCGCCCTCGACATCTCCCTCCCCCGCCTCACTCGCCGCTACCAACGCGAGTTCCAAGACCTCTCCACCCTCGACCCCGCCGCCCTCGGCAACCGCAAACTCCCCCTCAAACCTTTCACGCCCGATGAGACCCGCGAGATCGTCTTCAAGACTATGCTCGATGCCACCGTGCACCACACCGTGCAGCTCGATGGCACCGGCCCGGCCGACTACCGCTCCGTCGTCGCCTTCTTCGCCCGCCAGCTCGTCTCCGAACTCCGCCTCGTCGGCGGCTCCGAGGTGCTCTACCCGCGCGTCCGCGACTTCATCCGCGACCACCTGTTCGCTGCGCCCATCGACCTCGAAAACCCCTTCGTCCTGCGCAACCTCTCCGAACCCGAGGTCAACAAACTCCTCTTCGACACCTTCAAAACCGCTATCAACACCCTCACCCTGCGCGACTCCGGCCCAGCCTCCCCCGAAGCCCTCGGCCACCGCCACCGCCTGAGCGACACCCGCCCCTTCCGCACCGAACCCCGCCCCTTCCTCGCCGCGAAAAAATCCCTCTTCAACCGCATCGTCGGCGAGGCCCACGCCGGCGGCCTCGAGCTCTCCTTCGCCGCCTTCCTCGAAACCGCCCCCGACGTCCAAGCCTTCGCCAAGAACTACCTGGCCGTCGGCTTCCGCCTCGACTACGTCCGCGCCGACGGCGACCTCTCCACCTACACGCCCGACTTCTTCGTCCGCACCACCGACGGCGCCGTCTGGCTGGTCGAGACCAAGGGCCGCGAGGAGCTCGACCTCCCGCAAAAAATGGCCCGCCTCCGCCACTGGTGCGCCGATACCACCACCGCCGACGCCGCCCCGCTGCGCCCCGCCGGCACGCCCGCCCCGCGCTACGACTACGTCTTCGTCGATCAGGCCGGCTTCGAGAAACACCCGCCCGCCACCTTCGCCGGCCTCGTCGCCGCCTTTACCGACTACAAGGCCTGAACATGTATTTCTTCTACATCGACGAATCTGGCAGCCGCGATCCCGCCACCTCGGGTAAACACCCCGACGGAACCCCCTTCGACAAAGACCCTATCTACGTCCTTCTCGCCCTCTGCCTTCACGAGTCTCGTTGGGGTGCCTTCGACCAGGAATTGAGCGACGCCAAACTCCTTCTGCGCGCTAAGCTCCACCAGCAAAGACACATACTCATGCCCACCCTCGGCGCCTGCGAAGTTAAGTCCACCTCCCTGCGCGTCCCCAAGCAGCCCGGCGATAAGGGCTACAGCCCCTTTGTTCACAACCTCGACCCCGACGCGAAAACTCGCCTCTCCCAGCTTTTCTTCTCCCAGATTGAAAAGCACTACATGCGCGCTTTCGCCGTGGTCATAGATAAGCGCCAGCTCCAGGCCCACATGAGCGCCGAGGGGGTTTACCCGCCCGGTGCGGATGCGCCACCAGTCGATCGCGAAGAGGCGGGCGAGAGCGACGATGAGTTTGCGTCTGCGCGCGGATTGGCCGCGTAACTTGCAGTCGCGTAAGACGGGGAGCAGGCGTTTAATGGGTTTATAGTCGGGTTGAAACTGGAGTAAGCGCCAGACG
>JBBRHC010000095.1:0-11071 GCA_038223295.1 Opitutales bacterium | reverse complement strand
GGAGGGGGTTTTCTTATGGCGGAAAAACATGCAGGTCCGTAATTTGCAGATAATTACAAAAAAGCAAGCTAAATATTAATTTATAGGCACTACAGAATTAAATTAAAATACGTGTTTTGGTAATTAACAACTTACGTAATTAAGACACCGGAAATTACGAAAAATGCCTTCCGAGCACCGAACTCGGGCTAAGCGGCGGTGGAAGCGGGCGGCGGTGGCGTCTGATTTTTCGGATTTGGCCAAGGAGCCGGGCGGGAGCGCGGACACGGAGGACACAGAGGGAAAACAGGCCGGTTTTTAGAGGCCAGACTGGCCTCCTCTGTATTCCGGGCGACGGGTTGTTGTTTTTTAAGCGCTAGCGGCTGCCTTTGCCGAAGAGCATCACGTGGACGGTCTTCAGGACGATGGCGGCGTCGAGGCGGAAGCTGTAGTGGCGGATGTAATACAGGTCGTATTCCAGCTTGCGCAGGGTGTCGTCGAGATTGGCGCCGTAGGGGTAGTTGATCTGGGCCCAGCCGGTGATGCCGGGGCGGACGAGGTGGCGGAAGTGGTAGCAGGGGATCTTTTGCTCGTAGTCGGTGACGAGACGGTCCCACTCGGCGCGCGGGCCGATCATGCTCATGTCGCCCTTGAACACGTTCCAAATCTGGGGCAGCTCGTCGAGGCGGGAGACGCGCAGGAAGGCGCCGACGCGGGTGATGCGTTTATCCCCGGCGGCGGTGTAGCGCGCGCCGTCGGCCACGATGCGCATGCTGCGGAGCTTGTAGAGGGTGAAGGGGCGCTGGTGGCGGCCGATGCGGGTCTGGCGGAAAAAAATCGGGCCGCGGTCGTCGAGCAGGATGGCGATGGAGGCGAGGGCGAGAAACGGGGCGGAGACGACAAGCAGGACCGTGGCGAGGAGGAGATCGGAGAGACGTTTGAGGCGTTCGAAGATGGGCTCGCGGGCGAGTTGAAAACCGGCTTGGAAGAGCCAGATGGGGTTGATGCGGTAGAGGGGGATCTTGCGCCACACGGCCTCGTGGAAAAGTTCCAGGGTGTAGGTCGGCACGCCTTCGAAGTGGAGGCGGACGAGGCGGTCGGGCAAGCCGGCGGGCAGGTCGCAGGCGGATTCGCGCAGGACGATGGCCTCGGCCTGGAATTCCCCGGACTCGATGCGGGAAACGACGGTGTCGAGGGTGGGGCGGCTGGGCGTGGCGGCGGCGGGGTCGAGGGTGGCGAAGGAGATGGCGCGGTCGAAGCCGACGCGAGCGCACTCGGCGGCGAAGATCTGCGCGGACGGTTCCTCGCCGACGAAGACGATGGCGTGGTGGCGGCGCACGGCCTCGCGGCGCAGGGTGAGCAGGCGGCGGTTAGCCAAGCCGAGCGGGGCGAGGAGCAGGAAGGCGAGACCGCTGACGAGCCGGCTTTGCTGGAGGGCGAAACCACCGCCGGTGAGCACGACGTAGGTGACGAGCAGGGTGCCGAGGGTGGCGGCAAAAATGGCGATGAGGTGCTGGCTGGTGTAGTCGATGGAAAGGTAGTCGGTGCGCGCGCTGTAGCCGTCGATCAGGGCGAGGGCGGAGAGGAGGAAGGCGGCGGGAACCAGGAGGGGCCAGAGCAGCGGGTCTTCGAGCGTGGTGACGCCGCGGGCGATGGCCACGAAGTTGAAGGAGAAGACCACCGCGACGAGGTCGCCGGCGAGCAGGGCGAGGGTGAAGCGCAGGCTGGGTTTCATGGCGTCGGTAAATTTATTGCTAAGGAATACCCAACGGAGTGGCCGGGAAAGATTAAAGCGAGGGTGAGTTAGCCTTACGCAGACGCCGGATCTCGGCGGCGGCGAAACCCTCGTAGCGGGCGAGGAGGAGGCAGTAGCGCCAGCCGGCGGGGCCGTCGAGGAAACCGCCGCGGAGCAGGTATTGGTAGGCGAGGCGGGCGAGGGGGCGGGCGGGGAGGTGGTAGCTGAGGGATTTCAGGGCGCGGCGGCGAGCGAGGGCGTCGCGGGAGAGGAGGGCGCGGAGCGACCGACGCGCGGGCGGCGCGGAAGCGAGCCAGGACTCGGCCTCGCGGCGGGCGTAGCGGCGATGTTTGGAGAGCCAGTCGTCGATGCCGGAGGCGGACATGTCGTGCTCGTAGTTTTGCTGGAGACGGCCGAGGCGGAGGCCGTCGGCCTCGCGCTGGCCGTGGCCTTTTTCCACGAAGCGGAAGGTGGGGGCGTGGCAAAACCTGGCCTGCCAGGCGGGGAAATCCGTGCAATGGGGCACCCAGCGGCCTTGCCAGAGCATGCGCGGGGCGACCCAGAAGCCGTCCACGGTGCGGGCGGTGGTCTGGGCGGCGGCGGTGGCGCGGAGGTCGGTGAGGAGGGCGGGGGTCATGCGCTCGTCGGCGTCGAGGTGGAAAACCCACGGGTGCCGAAACGCAAGGTGGTCGTGGGCGTGGTTGCGCTGCTGGGCGAAGTTCCGGAAGGGATTAAGTGCCACGTGTGCGCCGTGGGCGAGGGCGAGGGCGGAGGTGGCGTCGGTGGAGCCGGAGTCGAGCACGTGGATGTCGTCCACGCCGGGGAGGGAGGCGAGGCAGGCGGGGAGGTTGCGCTCTTCGTTGAGGGTCAGGATGACGACGGAAAACATGTTTTGAAGCGGGAGCTAGGAGCCGGAAGAGATCGGTGAGTGGGGGGCGCGGGGGTGGGGGCCGACTTCGGAGGGGGTGAGCTGGGCGAGACGCAGCGCGGTGAAAAACAAGACCCACCACGCGGCGACGACGGCGGGGCAGGCGAAGGGGAACTCAAACCAGGCGTAGGCGGCCAGCAGGGCGCAGCCGCCAAGCAGCCAGGAGGAGAGCGGGCCGAGGTGGTGGCGCGAGTGGCGGAGGGTCTCGACCAGGGGCAGGGCGGCGGCGGCGAGCAGGAGAAGGGTGCCGACAGAGCCCAGCTCGGCGAGGGATTGCAGCCAGTCGGAGTGGGCGTTGATGAAGGTGCCTCTCACGCCGTTGATGTCGGGTCGCACCGTGCTGTAACGGGGGAATACGAGGCCGTAGCTTTCCAGGCCCCAGCCAAAGACGGGCGCGTCGGCGGCCATGCGCCAGGTGTCGGAATAGAGATCGGCCCGGCTGTAGCCGGCGGGGGCGGTGGCGGAGAGCTGGGTGAGGGTTTGGGTGAGGCGGGTGGCCAGGACGTCCCGGCTCTGGGTGGCCACGATGAAGCCCAAAGCCACGATGACGGCGACGAGGGTGAGCGCGCCCAGCACGGGCACCCGTCGCCGGTGGCGCCGGGTGGAGCGCAAGAGGGAGCGCAGGTAGACGACGGTGGCGGTGACGCTCAGGACGAGCATCAGCACGGTGGCGGAGCGGGAACTGGTTAGCGGGGCGGTGGCGGCGATGAGCAGCGCGCCCAGGGTGAGCAGCGGACCGGGCCCGTATTGCCAGCCCCGGTCCGGGACGTGGCGAAGGGAGTGAAACAAGAGCCCCAGGGTGGCGGCGCAGGAAAGGGAGGCGAAGGCGCCCCAGTGGTTGTGATAGAAAAAAGTGGAGAACCAGGTGGGATTGGCGGCGGGCACGAAGCCGAAGTACGGGCCGATGGCGCCGGTCTGGCGCTGCACGGTGCCGAACACGGCGAGGAGCAGGGCATTGAGCGCGAGCACGAGCACGAGGATCCGCAGGCCGCCGCGCGATTGGACGCAGAAGGCAAGGGAGAGCCCGGTGGCGATGAGGCCGCCCAGGCAGGCGAGCAGGCGGAGGCTTCCGGCAGGATCGACCGAGGAGGGCAGCCACGCGACGTGGGGGACGGGGCGGAGGAGGTAGGCGTCGAAGATGAAGGCGGGGCGGTGCGAGGGATTGAGCGCGGAGGCGAGCACGAGCGCCGCGAGCAGGAGGAGGGGGGCGGACCAGCGCAGCAGGCGGCGCAACCCGTCGCGGTCGCCCCCGCGAAGGCGGGCCCGGGCCTCGGAGAAGATAAAATAAAACGCCGGGGCGGCCAGGGCGGCGACGATCCATTCTCCGTGCCGGCCCATGCCGCCGAGCAGCCAGGCGGTGGCCACGACGACGAACCCGGCGTGGAAGAGCACGGGGCGTTCGCGGGGCGCGAAGGCGGCGGGGTTTTTAACCACGGAGGTCACGGAACTTTACGAGGACGGGGGACGGCGGAGGGCGGGGTAAAACGCGAGCAGACGGCGCGCGGACGCCGTCCAGGTGAAGTGGTCGAGCACCCAGGAGCGGCCCGCGGCGCCGAGGCTGGCGAGGGCGGGGCGGGCCAGGACGAGCAGGGCGTCGAGGGCGGCGGGGTAGTCGGCCCAGGGCACGCAGCGGCCGGCGGAGACGGTGTCGAGCTCGCGCCACGGGAGGGTGTCGGTGACGAGCGCGGGCACGCCGGCGGCGAGGGCCTCGGCGACCGCCTGGCCGAAGTTTTCGGAGTGGGACGGGAGCAAAAAGAGGTCGGACAGGGCGTAGGGCTGCGGGAGGGAGGCTCCGTCGGCGACGACGACCGGGGCGGCGACGGAGCCGGGCGAGGCGCTGGCGAGGGCGTCGAGGTCGGCGACGGTGTAGTCGCCGGGGATGCCGGCGACGAGGAGCGTCCAGCCGGGTCGGGGGCGGGAGCGCCACAGGGAGATGAGCTCGGCGACGCGTTTTTTCCGGTGCAGACGGCCATAGAAAAGGGCGACGCGGGTGTCGCGGAGTTCCGGATACGCGGCGAGCCAGGCGGCGCGGGCGGGCGCGGCGGCGGAGGCGGCGGGGGCGTCGATGCCGTTGGGCGCGACGCAGACGGGGCGGCCGGCGGGGGCGCGCAACCAGGCGGGGAGCGGGTCAAAATGGTCGGCCTCCTGGGTGCTGGTGGCATGCCAGCCGGCGAGGGCGGCGAGGGCGCGCGGGTGGATGGCGAGGGCGGCGAGGCGTTTTTTCCAGGTGTGGTGGGCGAGGGCCCACGGTTCGAGCATGCCGCGCGGGGCGACGACGAGGGGGACGTTTTGGCGCGCGGCGGCGAGGGCGGCGTGGTGGAGCGGGCGTTGCCAGAGGCCGTGGGCGTGGATGGCGCGGGCGGGGGTGGCGCGGAGGAAGGCGGCGAGGCCGGCGGAGGCGGCGAAGACGGAGCCGGCCGGTCCGGGGGCGGGGGGGAAATGAACACGATTAAAGGCCCACTGGCCAAGAACGGAGGGGTCGGGCGGGGTGAGCGTGGCGAGGACGACTTTGGCACCGAGGGCGGCCTGGGCGGCGGCGAGCGCGGGCACGGTGCGCGAGGGCCCGCCGTGGCTGGGGTCGATGCTCGGGAGAACGTGAAGGACGTCGTAGATCAAGAGATGGGGCGCGAGGGTTGCATCAAGGGCGGCTAGCGCGGTTCGGGACGCGACTTGAGGGGGCGGCAGGGGTTGCCGGCGCAGATCATGCGGGCGGGTTGGTCGCGCATGACGACGCTACGCGCGCCGATGACGGCGAGTTCGCCGATGGTGACGCCGGGGCCGACGAAGACCTCGGCCGCGACCCAGGCGTTGGCGCCGATGACGATGGGGCGGGCGTCGAGCGGCATGGCCCAGCGGGTGATATCGTGGGAGCCGGCGCAGAGGTGGACGCCTTGGGAGAGGTTGGCGCCGCGCTCCAGGGTGATGGGGGCGAGGTTGTAGAGGTTGACCCCGGAGCCGACCATGGCGCCGTCATGGAGGGTAAGTTTCCAGGGGAAATGGACGCGGGCGGTGGGGGCGAAGCGGGCGGGCGGGCCGCCGGCGCGGGGGAGTCGGCAACCAAAGAGGCGGAGGAGAAGGAGGCGCCAGGCGTGGCAGGGCCGGGGGCTCCAGCGCAGGAAGGTGGACTCGACGAATAGCCAGAGGGCGCGCGCGGCTTTTTCGCGCGGCGTCCAGGGGCTGGGGCTGTTATGGCCGAGGACGTTCACAAAAGGTGGCGGCGCGGGGAGGAAAGGGCGTCCAGGATGCCTTGGAGGGTGGCGGTGGCGCGGGCGTAGGAATAATCGGCCACGCGGACGAGGGCGGCGGCGCGGAGGGCGGCGGCCTGGGCGGGGTCGAGGAGGGCGGCGAGGGCGCGGGTGAGCGTGGCGGCGAGGGCGGGCTCGTCGCCGGCGGGGAAGCTCCAGCCGGTCACGTCCTCGGTGACGAGGTCGGCGCGGCAACCGACGTCGGTGCTGACCAGGCAGGGGAGACCGCCGGCCATGGCCTCGTTGACCACGAGACCCCACGTCTCGCCCGGGCCCTGGCTGGGGAGCACGAGGAGGTCGGCGGCGGCGAGCACGCGGGGGATGGCGCTTTGATTTTGGAAGGGCGCGAGCACCACCGCCGGCCGGCCGGCGGCGAGGGCGCGCAGCTCGGGGGCGAGGGGGCCGTCGCCGACGAGGAGCAGGGTGGTGTCGGAAGGGGCGGCGCGGGCAAAGGCGCGAAGCAGGAGATCGGGGCGTTTTTTTGGGATGAATTTGCCCAGGAAGAGGACGACGCGGTGGCCGTCGGGGATGCCGAGCCCGGCGCGCCAGGCGCGGGCGGAGTCGGCGGCGGCGGCGGCTCGGGCGGCGAAAGCGGCGTTGTCCACGCAGTGGGGCACGTGGTGGAGGCGGGCGGCGGGGACGCCGCGGGCGAGGTAGTGGCGGCGGTTGGCCTCGCCCACGACGGCGAAGGCGGCGAAGCGGGTGAAGAGCCGGCGCAGGGCGAGGGCGCGGAGGCGGGTGCGGAGGCTGGCGGCGGGCGGGCGGGCGAGGTCGTGGGAGTCGCCGCGCAGGATGAGCGGGCAATCGCGCCAGGCGAGGGCGAGGCTGAGGTGGGTGCGCCAGCCGTAGCCGAAAAGGAGTACGGCGTCGGGCCGCCAGGCGCGGAGACGGCCGGGGAGGGCGGGGTTGTGCAGACCGGCGAATCGCTCGGTGCCGGGGTGGCGGGCGAGGTTGGGCACGAACTCGTGATCGTAGCCGGAGACGAGATCGGTGTCCCACTGGACGGGGCGGCCAAAGCCGGGGTCGGCGAGACCGGGGGCGGCGGCGTCCCAAAGGTAAAAAACGCGGAGCTCGGCGCGGAGGTTTTGCGCGAGGTCGCGAAACCACGGCGCGTAATACTGCACGGGGTGGGAGCAGACGACGGCGAGGCGGGCGCGGGGGGGCGGCATGGTCAGGCGGCGGAGGCGGTCTTGAAGCGACGCAGCTTGGCGATGGGCATCAAGCTCACGAGCACGGCTATGACCATCTGGAAGACGGAGGTGACCCACACGCTGGCCACCATCTCGAAGGAGAGACTGAAATTCACCGCGATAATCAGAAAGAAGAAAGATTGGAGGGAGGTGATCGGGTAGGGGCGGATCCACCGCTCGAGCGCGCCAATGCTCAGGCCGAGCAAGGCTCCGCAGACCAAGGGACCCCAGATGGAGCCGAAATTCCCGTAAGCCTCGGCGAGGAGACCCCAGGCTACGAAGGTCCCCTTCGTAGCCTCAAGAGTCTGTCGCCCGAAGTGGACGTTGAGCATGATCTGGCCCTCGTGGCTGGTTGGCTTTTCTGGCCAGAAGAGGCGAGGGATGAGCAGCTTGGGGATGATCAGATAGGTGTCGCCGCCCAGGAGTGGCAGGTTGCGATGCTTGATCGCGGACTGGGCGAAGAGCAGATTTTGGAGGTTGTCCAGCCGGTCGGTGAGGCGTTGGCCCGTGGCCTCATCCTCGACGGATATCGTGCGGTTGAAGGTGATGATGTTGAAGCTGTAGACGCCCCACTCGGCGAAGTAGCCGGGCATATCAAGCGCGGCCACACCGGGGCTGAACCCGGACTCGTTCCAGTATTTCGCTCGCATCTCGAATTTGCTGAGGTTGAGGAAGGCGAGTGCCGCGATGACGAGGGTGAGGAATAGCCAAGGGGGGCGGCGCGCCCCGAGGAAGTAGCCGACGCTGGTGGCGGTGACGACACCGGCGACGCTGGAGAGCAAGATGGTGGAGCAGCGCAGCAGGAAATAGGCGATGAGCAGCAACCAGAAAGTGCTTTGCTGGCCGCGGGGCATGGCCCCGGTGCCGGCCGCATAGGCACCCACCAGACAGCCGGCCAAGGCGGCGGCCTCGAAGAGGGTGCGTATGACGGAAAAAATTCCTCCCGGGATGATGAGTTTAACCGCGTCCAACCATCCGGTCACGAAGGCGAACTGGTACGCGGCGCCGAGCGCCAACAAAACGAGTCCGGCTTTGCAGAGGGTCTCAGGCCGGTTGGGGTCGATTACCGCAAGCGTGTGGTAGTGGCGTGGCTTACCGGGTGAATGATCGGTGGAGAAGGCCATGCGCCAGCCGAACACGAGGGCGACGCAGAAAATGAAGATCTCGAAGCCTGCGCCCGAAAGATCCGCGGTGGAGTAGCTGGCCAGGGTGGGATTGCGGGTGATGATAGGAGTCGCGAAAACCGCGAGGGTTTGCAGCGACAGCAGGCCGATCAAGGGCAGGCCGGGGTGGCGCAGGCGGCACCACGCGGCAAGCGGGATAAAAATACCCACGGCGATCCACGCGTAGGCGGCGGTGTGGGGTGTGTCGCTCACGTACAGCACGAAGATCGAAAGCAGCAGTAAGATCGCGACGGTCGGCAGATGGCGGGCGATGGGTTTTTGGATCTGTGCGGCCAGAGCCCCGCAATTCATCGAGACGGCTGAGTCTTGGGGGGTGCTCATGGGGCGAGGGAAAGGTCAAAGGCGGCGGCGAGCCGGCGGGTCATCTCCGCGGATGTGTGCTCAGCGACCACGGCGGGGCGGGTGCGGTCGATATGAGCAAGGTCGCCCGCCCAAGGAGCGAAGAGGGCGGCGGCGGCGGTCTCGGTTTCCCCGCTGCCGAAGCCCATGCAAGAGGCGCCGGCGGAGCGGGTGAGGGCGAGGGCCGGGCTTTGCTGGTGCAGGATGCCGAGGAGGGGGCGCGCGGCGAGCAAACAGGGGACGATCTTGGACGGGTTGTAGGCCGGGTCGTCCGAGCCGAGGGCGAGAATCGAGTCGGCCTTGGTCAGGTAGTGGAGGGCGTCGAAGTAGCCGACGCGCACGGGATGCTCGTGGACCTGCTCGGCGAGCCCGAATTCGCGGGCGAGGGGCAGGACGCTGGCGGTGGCGAGCGCGGGCGGGGCGTAGGAGGTGCCGATAAAGTGGAAGCGGATGCGGGCGGCGGCCACTGGCTGATCCCGGGCAAAGCGGGTGAAGCCGCCAAAGAGGAGACGCAGGGCGGGGGCCAGATCCGGGCCGGCGCGGCCGGTGTAAACAAAATGCAAGCAACCGTCGCCGAAGGGGACCAGGGGGGAGCGCGGGGTGTGGCGCGCGGCGATTTCCAAATCCAGGGCGGAGGAGCCAAAGGGCAGGACCGAGGCGCGGCTGCGGTCGAACCAAGGGTAGCGGCGGGCGAAGTCCTCAAGATAGCCCGGCGAAACGGAGACGAGGCCGGCGGCGCCGCGCAAGACGGCTGGCTCGGAGCGCAGGGCGCGGCGGTGGGACAAGGCATAACGCAAGCGACCGCCGGGCGGCGTGATGCCGGTGCGGGCATAGTAGTCGTTCACCCACGGGTCCTGGTAATCGAGAAAGTAGGGGACGCCCCGGGTTTTTCGCCAACGCGGTCCGAGATTGAACGCGTCGAACTGGGTGGTGCTGAAAAAGACCAGATCGAACTTTTCGCGGGCGAGGAGAGCATCGCCCGCGCGGCGGAAGGCCCGGCCGGCGCGCAGCCAGAGGCCCCCGAACCCGAGGGCGCGGGCGAGGCGCGGGGGCAGGCCGCGCACGCGGTGGACGGGGATATCGTCCGGGTAGGTATCGGCGAGCAGCGGATCGAGCACGGGCCGCTCGATCGTGTCGGGATGAAGGGCAAGAACGACGGGATCCCAGCCCTGGCCGCGCAGGTGGGGCAAGGCGAGGCGGACGCGTTGCAGATCGGGCGCGTTGACCGGGGCGAAGTGCGGGGAAATGATCAGGACGCGGCGCATGGTGTGTCTGAGCGGCGGATCAGCCACTGGCGGAGCCTTCGCGTGGGCCGTTCGAAACCGAGGCTGAAAAGCCATGCAAGCCCTAGGAGGGCAAGCAGTAGAAATGCGAAATACACGAGTGATCGGGCGTCAAAATGCGGGCTGCGATACGGAATGATCGGGGTGACGAGGTGGAGCAGCGGCTGGTGGATCAGGTAGAGGGAGAAGGAGTAGCCGGCGTGAAAAGCGCCCTGGGCTTCGAGGCGGACCAGCCAAGGAGTGGAGGGGCGGAGCGTGGAGAGACGAGGCAAGGCGAGGGCGATGCCGAGGGCGAGGAGCAGGATGCCGACATCCGGGCCCGGAATCCAAGGCAGCGCGATCAGTCGCAGGTTGATGCTGTCCGCGGAGAATTGCCGGATGGCGACGCCTGCAACCGCGAGCACGGCGCCCACCGGGATGCAGGCGGTGCGGTGGAGGGTCTTTTTCGCGTTCCAGGCCAGCGTCCCGGCCATCCAACATAGCAGGTAAATGGCGGCCGCGTGGTGGATCCAGTAGAGCGCTCCGCCGGCGAGCAGGGCGGAGACGATGCGCACCCACGGGCGGTTGGGGGTGAGGGCGCCGCAGAGCCCGCCGGCCAGCACATAGAACCAAACTTCGTAAGGGAGCGACCAGAGGGGGTCATTGGCCTCGGCGAGGGGGGCGAAGGGGCCCTGAAGACAGGCCAGGTGGGCCAGGAGAGCGACGAGGCCCATGCCCCCGGCGGCGTCGGTGGCGAGGCCCCAACTGATCGCCATGGTGAGGGCGAGAGCGGCGAGGTAGGGCGGGTAAATGCGGGTGATGCGATCCAGCGCGTAGCGACCGGGGTTGAACCGACCCGCGCGCCAGGCCGTCAGGCAGGGGCCGCCCACGAGGTAGCCGCTGAGGACAAAAAAAACGATGACCGCCTCGTGGCCCAGTCGTCCCGCGGCAAAAAGCGCCAGGGCGCCGACGTGGCGGTATTGAGGCTCGAGCGACCCCCAATCGGTCCAGATCGTGGTGCGAAGGTGGGTGACGCAAACCGCGAGCGCGGCCAAGGCCCGGCACCAATCGAGCCAATACGCGTGGTTGGAGGCGGGGGCGGGCGCGGGGGTGGGCGTGGACATGCGAGAGGCGAGTGAGGGATTAGTTCGCCCCGGCGGGGTGCAGGGCGCGCGCGACGAGGGCGAGGCGGCGGGGGGCTTCTTTTTC
>JBBRHC010000094.1:0-11083 GCA_038223295.1 Opitutales bacterium | reverse complement strand
GATTGTGGAGCCAAACGAGATGACCCGCTCGGCCCCGTCGAGCATCGCATAGGAATCTATCTTCTCCTGCGCGCCGACCAGCGTGACATTGGCCAGGACCCCGATGGTATCGCTCCAGGCTTTGGCCGAGGCCCCGCCATTATCGTTGGGATGAACCCGCACCCACAGGCGTGCCTCGGGCACGAGACGGGCCAAGAGTTCGGCGATGCGCCTCGAGCCCTGAATCTGATCCGGGTAAAGACGTCCGCCCGTGGCCGCGCCGAGCGCGGCAAATTCGAACTCCGAAGAGGTGAAAACCACAAAACGCCTTTGTGTGGAAGCCCAGTCGGCGGGCAGGCGGCCCACTTCTTGTTCTTTGGTGAAGCTGAACCAGGATTTCTCCACCCGACGGCGGCGACCGGTGAAAAACTCGTGCGCCGAGGCCTGGGCGGACGCGTGACTCCGGGCGTATTTCCAGGCTTCGCGCGTTTGCGTGCAATAATCGCCCATGTCGTGCGGCAAAGTGTTTTTAAACAGCGCGAACCGGCGGAAATCCGCGCCGCGTTCGTGGGTGTAATAGGTGACTCCGAGTTTCTCGCACGCGCGCACCGCCGAGCGAACCATGCTCCAGCGTCCGTTATAAATATAGACGCGGTCATAGGCGTTGCGCTCCAGCGCGCGCAGCACCGAGAGGTAGCTCTGCACCGCGCCGGTCAGCAGCGCGTGAACCACCCCGGCGTGCCCTTTCGTATCCACTTCGCCGTTACGCACGAAGTCGATGAGCGACGACAAGGTCGCCATGCCCGCATCGAAACCCTCGAAGCAATACGCGCGCAGCGCCGCCTGATTCGCAAACCCCTTGGGCAACGCTTCCAGCCGAGCCCGATCCTCTGCGCTCAAATAACCGGGCAGGTGCAGCGTGCGCACCGGAAGCGAGAGCTGCGCCACGCCTTGTAGATTGCGGCTCACGCACGCCGCGCACCGCTTCGCCTCGCGCAGCGGGTTCAACTGGCAGGCGGGCAACTCGCCATCGCAGACCGCGATATCCACCTCGTCGCCCAGATCCAGGTGGCGCTGCGCGATCTCCAGATCGGTTTCAAAGTGTGGCGTTGAATACGCCAGCGGCGCGAAGACCAGCACGCGCCGTGGTGTCCCCGGCGGCGCGAACGCTTCCCGCACCACCAGATCCGCCGGCAGAAACTCGCCCGCACAACCGGCCGCAGGCCTCCCCACGGAGGAAGGCGTCGAGGCGGGTGTTTCTTGCGACATGCCAGCAATTTAGCACGTTACATACCACCGTTTTGAGATATATGATAACTAGTTAACTGGATAGGTAATTATAAATTTAATGATCTTCCGATCTGCGCTTATTTTTCTTGGAGATTTAAGCCGCCGGGAAAAAATTTCCCCTGCGCCCGGCCGTCGACTGTCGAGACGTTTTCGGCCGGTGCGCTAAAGTCCGGGCGCGACGTGCCGAAAGATACGATGGCGCATTCTGGCCCGCTCCTTTCCCGGTCTATCGCATCTCCATCACCATGAATTCGCTTCAACTTTCAGGTCTCGTTTCTGGCTTCGACTGGAAGAGCTTTGTTGACCAGATCATCTCGCTGGAGCGCACGCCCGCGACTTCCCTTCAGACGGAGATCAACAGGAATCTGCAAAAGGCCACGGCCTTGGGCGGAGTCGAATCCCGTTTGACCGAACTGCGCGAAGCCAGCGCCGCATTGAACAGCGACGGCGTCTTCAACGCCCGCGCCGCCACCGTCACCGGTGCCGGCTGGTCGGCCTCGGCCGACGGGGCAGCCGCGACCGGCACCTACAGCTTCGCCGTTTCCCAGGCCGCCACCACTTCACGGCTCCTCGGCTCGGCCAACATCGGCCGCCCCATCGCGGCCACCTCCGACGTGACCGGCGTGACTCTCGCCGCGCTCGGCACGGGCGCCGCGCTCACCGGCGGAGAATTCACCGTCAACGGCGCCCGCGTCACCGTCGATCTCGCCGGATCACTTGACGCCCTCTTTACCCGCATCTCCACCGCCACAGGCGGCGCGGTCACCGCCGCCTACAACCCCGCGACCGATAAAATCGAGCTGAACAGCGCCTCGCCCATCGTGCTCGGCTCCACCACCGACTCTTCAAATTTTCTTAATGTCACCCGCCTGGCCAACAACGGCACCGGCTCCGTCGCCAGTGGCTCGGCCCTCGGCACCGTCACCCCAGGTTCGACGCTCGCCGGCGCCCGCCTCTCCACCGCCATCACCGCCGTGGATGGCTCGGGCAACGGCAGTTTCGCCATCAACGGCGTCAACATCGCCTACAACGTCAACACCGACACGCTCAACAGCGTGGTCACCCGCATCAACGCCGCCTCCACCGGTGTCACCGCCGCCTTCGATGTCGCCAACGACCGCGTCACCCTCACCAATTCCACGACCGGCGACCTCGGCATCGGCGTGAGTGAATCCGCCGGCGGCCTGCTCGGCGCGCTCGGGCTCACCGGCGGCGGCACCCTGGCGCGCGGGCTCAACACCGAATTCACCGTCAACGGCGGCCCCACCCTCACCAGCATGGGCAACGCGCTCACATCCGACTCGCACGGCATCGCGGGTCTCACGGTCAACCCCGCCGGCGGCGGCACGCAGGTCGTCAACATCGCCGCCGACACCGCCTCCGCGCGCACGAAAATCGACACGTTCATCAACAAATTCAACGCGGTGCAGGACTACATCGAGTCCCAGACCAAGGTCACGAGCGCCGGCGGCAAGGTCTCCACCTCCACGCTCAGCGACAACCGCGAGATTCAAAACTGGACCAAACAGCTTCGCAGCTCCGTGTTCTCCGCCGTGCCCGGTCTCAGCACCAGTCTCTCCCGCCTCGACCACCTCGGCATCGACTTCAGCGGCACCGCCGCCACGCTCGCGGTGAAAGACTCCATCAAGCTCACCGCCGCCCTGCGCGACCGGCCCGGCGAGGTGTCCGCCCTTTTCCGCCAGAGCTCGACCGGCATCTCCGCCCGCCTCGACGCCTTGTTCACCAGTTATCTCGGCAACCTCGGCTCCGGCGGCCTGCTCGGCGCCCAGAAAACCAACCTCACCAACAGCAACACCTCGCTCACCCAACAGATCGCCGACATTGACCGCCGCCTCATCCAACGCCGCGCCCAGCTCGAGGCCGGCTTCATCGCGATGGAACAGGCCCAGTCCCTCATCAAACAAATGCAGAGCCAGCTCACCAGCGCCTTCCCCGAGAAAAAATCCTCCTGAACCCCGCCATGACCCACCCGCTCCGTCTCCTGCTGGCCGCCGCACTCGTGCTCTTCGCCGCCGGCTGCTCCACGCCCATCGACCCGCGCTCGCAAGATTCCGGACCCGCCTACCAGCCCGCCAACGTCCGCGGCCCCGCCGCTTGGCCAGCCGACCTCCGCCGCGTCGCCGTGTTGCCCGCCCACGACACCACCGGACTCCTCCAATCCCATTTCGTCTCCAGTTACGACGTGAGCTGGCGCCGCGCCCTCGACCGCACGCAACGCACCGAATTCATCGCCGTGCAGCCCGCCGGCATGATCACCTGGACCGGTCGCGACTCCCTCGCCTCCGCCGGATTGCTGCCCGCCGGCTTCCTCGAACGCATCGCCCGTGAAACCGGCGCGCAAGCCGTGCTCTTTCTCGATCTCAACCACATCAAAGCCTACCCGCCCCTCGCGCTCGGCTTCCGCGCCCGCCTCGTCGATCCCGCCACCGGCGAGACGATTTGGATCGCGGACGAACTCTTCGACGCCGCCAACGCCGATGTCGCCCGCACCGCCCGCCGCCACGCGCGCGAACAGGCTTCCGGCGTCGGCGACGCCGCCCATGGCATCCTGCAAAGCCCCTCGCGTTTCTCCGACTACGCATTCCAAGCCGTTGCCAGCCTGCTACCTCCGCGCACCCCGGTGCTTCCCGCCGTCCCCGACGCGAAAACCGCTAAAAAAAACCCGTAGTGTGCCGATAGTGTCCACTGAACCTACCAACGGCGTTCCCTTGCCAGAGATTCAGGGCTGACCGTGTAATTGATAAAACAATACAAGCCATGATCACGAATACCACCCACCTCGGCTCCACGCCGCCCCCCGCCCCCGAGCCGCGTCGCAACCGCGCCGGCACCGGATCCTCCGCCCCGGGCGACGTCTCCGCCGACACCCTCTCGACCCCAAACGCCACGCGCTTGAAAACCGCCCTGGATAACACGCCCGCCATCCGCCCCGAGGTCGTCGCCCGCGCCTCCGCCCTCGCCCTCGACCCGGCCTACCCGCCCCTCGCGATCATCGAAAAAATCGCCACCATGATCGCCGCATCCAACGACCTCAGCAACGCACAGGAGTGATCGCCATGTCCCAGGCCCGCCCCCATCCCTACGCCAAGGCTTACCAGGCCCAGTCCATCCTCACCGCCAGCCCCGGCCAGCTCGTGCTGCTCATGTATGACGGAGCCCTCCGCTTCATGGCCCAGGCCCGCGCCGCGTTCGGCGAACCCGAGGAGACTCCTCGTCGCCTGGAGACCATCAACACCGCGTTGCTCCGCGCCCAGGCCATCATCGGCGAGCTCCGCGCCAATCTCGACTTCACCTCCGGTGGCGAGGTCGCCGTCAACCTCGACCGCCTCTACGACTATCACCTGCGCCGTCTCTTCGAGTGCAACATCCGCAAGAGCGAGATCCCGCTCATCGAGGTCGAAGGCCTCGTGCGCGAACTGCGCGACGGCTGGGCCGAGATGATCCACACCAGCCAGGCCCGCGCCTGCTGAACGCTCCCCCGCCATGTCCGCCGCCCACCCCAGCCCCACCACCCTCCGCATCCTCGCCTGCGTCGAATCCTTCGCTCGGCAAGAGGACGGCGCCGTGGGCCACGACGACTGGCCCGGCCTGGTGCAAATCCTCGAACGCGAACTCGCGTTGCTCACCCGCTTCGCCTGCGAGGCCGCCGCCGCGCCCGACGACGAACTCGCCCACCGAGCCGGAGTCTTGCGTGAACGATACTCGTCGCTCTCCGATCATATCACGATCGCGCGCCTCCGCGACGAATCCGAACTTTGCCGACTCGGCGAAACCACCCGCCGCATCCGCGACGTCAAAAACGCGTATCGGTCCGCTTGATATCCGCGTCGGATGACTTTTAACCCGCTCTCGTGGCGGGCGGCGGGATCGCTCCGATGAACTCGTGCTCGCTCATGCTCACGACCTGGCCACCTGTGCGGCAGAGGCCCAAGGCGCACGGCCGAACCGCGGCAACGTAGGCGGGGCTGCGCGCGCGCCGCCCCATTGGAGGAGCGCCGCTCGAACCCGCAGGCTTCCGCAGAAAGTCCAGCCTTCCGCTCAAGCCCGGCGAAACCGTGCCGATGCATTCGACGTATGAGAATCCGTACATCACCCGCCGCATCACGCCACGCTTAGCCCGAACTTCGTCCTGTCATCAACGCCCAAGCCAGCCATCCAGCTCCCTCTCCCTGCGCGAGTCGGCCAGCCAGGTTGATCGCGGCCCCCCGTCATTTCCATGTCCGCACCCACCCAGTTTCTTACCTTCAAAACCCAAGGCCGCTGGTATGCCTGCGACTTGCTCTGGGTGCGTGAAATCCTCCGCCAGCCCTCGATCACCCCGGTGGACTGCGCGCCCGAAACCGTGCGCGGGCTCATCCACCTTCGCGGCCAGATTCTCACCGCTCTCGACCTCGACCGCCGACTCGGCTTCGCCCCGTCCGCGCCCGCTCCCTCCAGCCGCTGCATCGTTTTTAAAACCACCCTCGAGCTCGGTCGGCTCTCCCGCCCGCCCGCCGATGCGGACTCCGCCGGGCCCGACCTGCTCGGCCTGATCGTGGATGAAATCGGCGACATCCTCGCCAGCTCAGATTCCGTCCTGCCGCCCCCGCCCGAGACCATGTCGCGCCTCGACCACGCGTGCATCGCCGGTGTCCTCCCGCGGCCGGAAGGCCTCGTGACCGTGCTCAATGTCGGCGCCCTCCTTTCGGTAACGTGCCCCTCTTCTCTCTGAACCTACGCCTTTGCCCATGAAAGCCACCCTGACCGCATCCAACCTCCGCATCGTCTTCGACGGCGACTTGCTTTCGACCAACGTCGCCGCACTCCGCACCGAGCTGCTCGCCCATATCCAGAATCATCCGGAAGCCAGCACCATCATCGCCGACCTCTCCCGGGCCAGCTTCGTCGATTCCCAAGGGCTCAACCTCATCATCGCCCTTTTCCGCGAGAGCGAACGCCGCAAGGTAACCTTCCGCGTCGAAAACCCCGGCCCTGAAGTCCGCCGCCTCCTCACCCTGCTCAACCTCAACGAACGCCTCGGGATCGCCGCCTCCTCTCTGCCGTGATTACCGAAGAACAGGAAATGCTCGGCCTCTTTGTCCAAGAGGCCGGCGAACATCTGGAGACGCTCGAAAACGATCTCGTTTCCCTCGAGGCCTCCCCGCGCGACTCCGCGCTGCTGAACCGTCTCTTCCGCGCCATCCACAGCGTGAAAGGCACCGCCGGGTTCTTCGGCCTCACCGCCATCACCGACCTCGCCCACGTCATGGAGAGCGTCATGGCCCTCCTGCGCGACGCCCGCATGGAAGCCAACCCCGCTCTCATCAATCTTTTCCTCGCGGGCACCGACAAACTCAAGGCCATGGTCGCCGATCCCGGCCGCGCCGCCGAGATCTCCACCGAAAACGAGCGCCTCGCCCTCCACGCCCTTCTGCACCGCGAGCCACCCGTCGCGCCCGCTCCCGCCGGCGAGCCCGCGCTGCCCCTTTACCTGAGTGCATTCAGGATCGATCCCGAGCTCGTACGCGACGCCCTCCGCCACGGGCGGAACATCTACGTCGTCCAGATTCGCCTCCGGGCCGACATCGAGGTCCATGGCCACACCATCCTCGACTACTTCCGCGATGTGGAATCGCTCGGCACCCTCATCGCCTCCGCCACCGACACGGACTCGGTCGGCGGCCTGGTCGAGGCTCTCCCCGTCGAGGTTAAGTGCTCCTTTCTTTTCAGCACCGCGATGGAGCCCGACCTGCTCCTCGCCGCCTTCTCCCTTTCGGAGAAGCAACTCACCCAGGTGCCCGTCGAACTCTTCCGCACCTGGCTGAAAACCCAGCCCAAACTCGTCCCCGCCGCCCCCGCGCGCCCAGTGCCGAACGACGCCGTCGCCGTCGTCACCCTGGCCCCGTCTGCCGCCGTCATCCCCGCAGGCATCCCCGCCCAACCCGCCGCAGTCACGGCCTCCGCTCCGCCCGAGGCCGCCCCGGTATCCGCGTCCACCCTCGCCGTCGCGCCCCGCGCCAAGACCGAGGAAACCGTCCGCATCTCCGTCACCCTGCTCGACGGCCTCATGAACCTCGCCGGCGAGATGGTCCTCGGCCGCAACCAACTCCTCCGCGTCGCCTCCGCCAACCGTGACATCGCCGGCCCGGCCTCCTCCGGCCTCGATGGGCTCAACGCCATCGTCCAAGGCATCAGCTCCGTCACCACCGACCTCCAGCGCACCATCATGCGCGCCCGCCTCCAGCCCGTCGGCAGCCTTTTTGGCAAGTTCCACCGCGTCGTCCGCGACCTCGGCCAAAAACTGGGTAAAGACATCCACCTCGAGACCGTCGGCGACGACGTCGAGCTCGACCGCACCCTCATCGAGGGTCTCTCCGATCCGCTCACCCACCTCGTGCGCAACTGCGCCGACCACGGCCTCGAGCCGCCCGAGGAGCGCACCCGCGCCGGCAAAACCCCCGGCGGCCGCGTGCGCATCACCGCCGCCCACCTCGCCGGGCTCGTGCAGATCGAGGTCCGCGACGACGGGCGCGGCCTCGACCCCGCCAAACTCAAGTCCAAGGCCGTCGAAAAGGGCCTCCTCACCCCCGACCAGGCCGCCCGCCTCGGCGAAGCCGAATCCTGGCAACTCATCTTCGCGCCCGGCTTCTCCACCGCCGCCGTCGTCAGCGACGTCTCCGGCCGCGGCGTCGGCATGGACGTCGTCAAGACCAACATCGAGCGCCTCGGCGGGCGCGTTGAAATCCACTCCGTGCTCGGCCAGGGCACCGCCGTCATCATCCGCCTCCCGCTCACCCTCGCCATCATCCCCGCCCTCGTCGTCGGTTGCGGCGAGCGTCGCTTCGCCGTCCCGCAGATCAACCTTCTCGAGATCGTCCGCCCCGGCCCCGACCGGCCCTTGGAAAATTTTGGCGGAGCCCGCATCATCCGCCTGCGCGAGGAACTCCTGCCCGTCCTGAATCTCTCCACCCTGCTCGGCCTGCCCGATCACGCCACCGCGGACTCGGCCGGTTTTGTCCTCATCCTCAAGCTCGACGAGCGCCGCTTCGGCCTTCAGGTCCAGTCCGTCGCCGACACCGAGGAAATCGTGGTCAAGCCCCTCGGCCGCCACTTGAAAAGCACCCCGCTCTACTCCGGCGCCACCCTGCTCGGCCAGGGCGAGATCGCCCTTATCCTCGACCTCGCCGGCATCGCCGCCGGGCGGCTCCCCCCCGAATCGTCCTCCGCCCAACGCACCCTGACCCGCGACAGCGCCCTCGTCGCCTCCGAGCGCGTGCTGCTCTTCCGCGACGGCACGCCCGAGACGTTTGCGCTCCACATCGCCAACATCGGCCGCATCGAAAAAATCACCTCGTCCCGCATCGAGCGCATCGGCGGCCAGGATTTCCTTCGCCAGAAAGACGGCCCCACCCTGCGAGTCATCCGCCTTCAGACCCACCTGCCCGTCACCGCCGCGCCCCCGCTGCCAGAGGAGATTCACGTGATCGTGCCGCGCCTCGTCCACCACGCCGTCGCCCTCGTCGCCGAGACCATTCTCGACGCGTGCGACCTCCCCACCGATTCACTCGACACCGATTCGTTGCGCGCGCCCGGCGTGCTCGGCACCGCCTCTCTACAAGGCCGTCTCACCCTCATCCTCGACCTCTACGGGTTGCTCCGCACCGCCGGCATCGAGGTCGCCGTGCCCGCCCCGGCCCGCTTCGCCAAACTGCGCGTGCTCGTCGCCGAGGACACCGCGTTTTTCCGCGAGGCCGTACGCCGCGGCCTCGGCGACCTCGTCGGCACCCTCGACATCGCGCGGGACGGCGAAGAGGCCTGGCAGCGCCTCCAGGCCGCCACCTACGACGTGCTTATCACCGACCTCGAAATGCCGCGCCTCAACGGCTTCGACCTCGCCGCCCGCGTGCGCGCCGATCCCGGCCTGAAGACGCTGCCCATCATCGCCCTCTCCGCCCGCGACAACGCCGACTTCCACGAACGCGCCCGCCTCGCCGGCATCAACCGCTACGAAACCAAGCTCGACCGCGAGCGCCTCTGTCTCGCCCTCGCCGAGGTTCTCGAAACCCGCTGACCCGCCCCACGCTTTTATCTGCCCGCCCACCGCCTTTTCTCGATCCATGAAACTGAAACTCACCGGACGCTTCGTCCTCATCCTCCTCGTCGTCGGCCTCGTTCCGTTGCTCGTGCTCGCCACCCTCAGCCTTCGCTCCACCGCCAAAATTGCCGAGCGCGCCGCCGACACCCTCCGCCAATCCGCCGAGAACACCCTCGAGACCATCGAGCGCGACCTCTTCGAGCGCTACGGCGATGTCCAGGCCTTCGCCGCCAACCCCGTCGTTCTAGCCGAAGACATCGCCACCGACCCCGCCGCCCGCGCCAAAATCACCGAGGCCGCCAACAAATACATCAGCCTCTATGGCGTGTATGATCTGTCCATGATCACCGACGCCACCGGCAAGGTGATCGCCGTCAACACCGCCGACGAAAACGGCAAGCCCCTCGACACCGCCTTCCTCATCGGCAAGGACTTCTCCAAGGCCTCCTGGTTCCGCGACGCCCGCGAGGGTCGCTTCACCCGCTCCGACCTGCTCACCGGCACTGTAGTCGAAGACCTGATACGGGATCCCGATGCGGTTCAAGTCCACGGCGACGACACGCTCAACCTCGGCTTCTCCGCCCCCATCACCAACGAGAAGGGCGAGTTCCTGGGCGTCTGGCGCAACCTCGCCGACTACACCAAGATCGTCGAAGGCATCATCCGCTCCGACTGGGATGGCTTCGATGCCCAAGGCTACAACGAGACCGAATACTACCTGATCAACAAAGACGGCGTCTTGCTCACCCATTATCACCCCTCCGAACTCGGCTCGAAGGACATCCGCCACGACTACTCGGAGGTTCTAAAGCTCAACCTCGTCGCCTCCATGGCCAGCGCAAGACTCGCCATCCAGCCCGGCGCCTCCGGCGTCACTTCCGAGCCCGACCTCGAGAGTAAACGCACCAACCTCACCGGCTATGCCAAGTCCAAGGGCGCCTTGGGCTACCCCGGCCTTGGCTGGGCCCTCATCGTCCAGTGCTCCGAGCAGACCCTCAACGCCAGCGTCATCTCCGCCAACCGCGCCATCTACACCACCGTCGGCATCTCCGCCCTCGTCCTCATCGCCGTGGCCTTCCTGGTCGCCCGCTCGATCACCAAACCCATCCACCAGTGCGTGACCGCCATGAACAGCCTGGCCCAAGGCGACCTCACGGCCAAGATCGCCGTCACCCGCACCGACGAGCTCGGCGTCCTCGGCCAGTCCATCAACACCTGCTGCGCCAGCCTGAACGAGCTCGTCGGCAGTCTCGCCAAATGCTCCGGCGACCTCGTCGCCTCCGCCCAGGTTCTCACCGATACCGCCCACAGCCAGGCCGCCGCCGCCGAGCAGACCACCGTGCAGGCCCACACCGTGGCCAGCGCCGGCGAGGAGTTGTCCATCAACTCCAAGACCATGGCCGAGTCCGCCTCCCAGATCACCCAGTCCACCACCACCGTCGCCGCCGCCATGGAGGAGATGTCCTCCTCCATCCAGGAGGTCGCCCGCAACTGCGCCCAGGAATCCGAGATCGCCCGCAAGGCCGATACCCAGGCCCGCCAGACCCGCGAGCTCATGGGCAAGCTCGACGACTCCGCCCGCCAGATCGGCAAGGTCGTCGAGCTCATCAACCGCATCGCCGAGCAGACCAACCTCCTCGCCCTCAACGCCACCATCGAGGCCGCCAGCGCCGGCGAGGCCGGCCGCGGCTTCGCCGTCGTCGCCAACGAGGTCAAGGA
>JBBRHC010000093.1:0-11266 GCA_038223295.1 Opitutales bacterium | reverse complement strand
AGTCGCCGGGGTTGCCGGTGTCGAGGTCGCCGTTGATTTCGAGGACGCCGCCATTGAGGACGAGGTCGGAGCCGTTGATGACGTTGGCGGCGGCGACGCGTAGGGCGCCGGCGGAGACGCGGGTGTCGCCGGTGTAGGTGTTGTCGGCGGTGAGTTCGAGGGTGCCGGCGCCGGTCTTGTTAAGGCCGCCGTTGGAGAGGATACCGGTGAGCTGACCGTCCACGGCGGCGGAGCCGTTGGCGACGCGGACTTCGCGCTGGCCGCCGTTCAGATTGATGGCGTTCTGGAAAGTGACCGTGTTGTCGGAGAAGTCGGACGAAAGCAGCAGCGCCTGGCCGGTGGTGAGGAAGCTGCCGGTCGAGGCCCAAACAAGGGCGGTGCCGCCGCCGAGATTTACGGTGCGGGCGCCGCCGAAGGCGGAGAAGCCGCCGTCGCCGGTGAACTGGACCTGGTCGGCGGCGGTGCCGAGGGCGCGGGTGAAGGTGGTGGCGGTGCCGATCTCGAGGACGCCGCCGGCAAGGGTGAGATTACCGCCGGAGGGGCCGCCGGTGGCGAAGCCGCCGGGGAGAGCGGTCTCGGAACCGGTGATGCGGAGGGCACCGCCCTGAATGATGGTGGCGCCGGTGTAGGAGTTGGCGGCGTTGGCGAGGGTGACGACGCCTTCGCCGGTTTTGGTCAGGGAGCGGGCGCCGCCGGTCTCGCTGATGACGCCGTTGATGGTAAGGTTATCGTCGCGGGAGCCGATGGAGGCGTTGGAGGCGAGGCGGAGGGAGACGTTGGCGCCGAGGGTGTTGTTGCCGCCGTCATTGTAGAGGGCGCCCAGGCTGCCGCCGGGGCGGGAGACGCCGTTGCCGTTGAGCGTAATTGTCTCGGCGGTGGTGTAGCTGAGCGGGGTGCCGGTGACGCCGGCGCGGAGGGTGAGCGTGGCCCCGGAGGCGACGGTGGTGGCGCCGGCGAAGGTGACGGAGGCGGCGTTGGCGAGGGCGGCGGTGAGGGGAAGGGAGAGGCTGAGGGTGGTACCGGTCGCGCCGACGCTGAGGCCGGTGATGTAGGTGCCGGCGGGGATGCCGGGGCCGGAGACGAGCTGGCCGATCTTAAGGTCGGCGGCGTTGGCGTTGGCAAGCTGGATCGTGGTGTCGCCGGCGATGCGGGCGAGGGTGTTGGCGCGGCTGACTGAGCCGCCGAGGGCGCCGTCGGCGGTGAGGACGAGCTGGCCCTCGGAGACGGTGACGTTGCCGATCCACGGGGTGGGGCTGCCGGCGGGGTCGTCGGAGTTGTTGTTGTTGATCGTGGCGATGCCGGAGCCGGTCTTGATGAAGTCGCCGGAGCCGGAGATGTCACCGTTGAAGTTCACCGCGCCAAAGCCGGTGACGGTGATGGTGTTGCCGGTGATGGCGAGGTTACTGCGGGTCTCGATGAAGCCGTTGATGCAGAGGGTGGAGTAGGAGTTGTTGTTGATCGCGATGTTTTCTACGAGGAGGAGGTTCGCGTTGACCGTATACTGGCGTCCGTCGCCGTTGACGGCGGTGACGTCGATGGACGGCAGGCCGGCGAGGTTGGGATCGCCAAAGGTGATGGTGGACGTGTCGCCGGCGAGGCCGATGGTGTAGTTGACGTCGGAATCGAAGGTCACCTTGCGGACCTCGACGTTGGCATCGAGATCGACGACTTGGTTGGCGGAGGGGCGGGCGCCGAAGATGATGTCGCTATCGCGGAAGGGGGTGCGGTCGGATTCGGCGGGGACGGTGGAGAACCAGTTGGTGTTTGCTTCGCCGCCGGGGGAGGTACCCCACTTGGTGTCCCCGGCCTGGCCATCCCACTCGTAGGCGGCGGAGCCGGAGGTGTTGATGATGTTGGCGATGCGGCCGCCGAAGGTGGAAAAGTCGGCGGTGCCGGTGGCGTCGGCGTTGGCGGTGTTGGTGGGGTAGAGGGCGGAGTTGGTGAAATCGAGGAGATTGGCGGCGGTGGAGGCGTTGGCGTCGGTGGGGATCAGGGAGTAGCCGAAGATGGTCTGGCCGGCGCTGACGCCGAGGGTGGAGAGGCTGATGGCGACGCCGCCGATGCCGACGGTCTGGGAGTCGCCGCGGTTGAGAGCGGCACCGGAGAGATTATCGGTGGCGGTGGTGCGGAAACCGGTGGACGGGGAGCTGAGCGGGGAGCCGGGCAGCGGGAGCGGGAGCTTGTCCGGGAAGTTGGTGCCGGTGACGAGCACGCCGGTATTGGCGTAGGCGGTGGGGAGTTTGTTGGCGCTGTTATCGATGCCAGTGAAGACGGCGACGCGGAAATCGTCCTGGGCGGTGATGGGATCGAAGTTAAAAACGATGATGACCTCGTCGCCCACGACGGTGTAGCCGTTGGACCAGACGAAATCGATGCGCTCGATGTTGTGGCCGACGCCGCCGGCGCCGCTACTGGTGTTGGCGAAGGTATCCCAGGTGGAGTTGAGCACGTTGCCGCCGAGAAGGAGGTCCTTCATGTTGGCGTTGTAGGTGCCTATCACGGTGCCGCTGTTGGAGGTGGTGGAAAGGATGCTGACGGCTTGGCCTGCGACGTTTGCGGTGGCGGTGGGAGTGGCAGTGTTGCGCCGGACGAAGACATCATCGGCGCCGGCGCCGGCGGAACCGGCGTTGTAGGTGCCGACGGCGGTGGTGACGGTCAGGGGCGTGGCGAAGGTGTTGGAGTAGCTGATGCCGCCGACGGTGATGTCCGGGCTGTCAAAGCTATTAAGGGTCCAGGCGCTGATGTTCTGGATCTGGGCCTGGGCGGTGGCGGCGGCCATGGCGGACAAGACAACAAGCGCCCACCGGGTGGGACGACCAGCGGCGACGGAGCGGATGCGGCGGGAGGAAAGACTGGTTTTCATGTTCACTTGTAAATTGCGTGTAATCGAAACCAAGGCGCACCGGATGATCACGCAAGCTAGGTGAAGACGGACGGTATAGATACCTAGCTGCATTACAAAGCCGCTGGGTAAGTAGCCCCAGCGGTTTACCGGGTATTTTCCCTATTCACCACGGTTCGCGCGGCTGGCGCGCGCCAGCTCGCAGCTTGCCACGTCACCGCTGCGTCACCGACGCGGCGTCACGCGGGGGAACCGGGGCCACGCCGTGCGCACGACGCCGGCGGAGGACGGCGGGGACGGCGTTGCGGGCGTGAACGGCGTGGACGGCGGCGTCCGTCGGCGCACGGGCGAGGGCGCGGGGGCCGGGGCCGCCTCGCCTGCCGCCGGCTCCGGCGCGCCGCCCGCTTCGCTCGCGGCGGCGGCGGCGGCGGCGGCTTCGCGCAGTTTATCCTTTTTGCTCTTACGCTTGCCCTTCACCCCGCCGCCGTCGGGGGCGACCGGCGCGACCACCCCGGCCGGCGCCTCGACCTCCCTCGGCTCGAAGCCCTCGATCTGCTCGCGAGGCAGCTCCAGACCGTGCCGTTTTTCGATGAGCTGGAAATGCGCGTGCGTAGCCGCGCTCACGAAGTTGATCGCCTCGCCCGTCTCGCCCGCGCGCCCCGTGCGCCCGATGCGGTGGGTATAGTCGTCGGCCGAACGCGGCAGGTCGTAGTTCACCACCACCGGCAAACGCACGATATCGATGCCGCGCGCCGCGAGATCCGTCGCGACCAACACGCGGATTTTCCCCGCCTTGAAATCCGCCAGCGCCTGGGTGCGCGCCCCCTGGCTGAGTTCGCCGTGCAGCGCGGTGGCGTCGAGACCGGCCCGGCGCAACTTTTCCGCGACGTGCTCGGTGCCGTATTTGGTGGCCACAAAAACCAGGACCGCCGGCCACGCGTGGGTCTCCACAAGGTGGCGCAAGAGCTGGGTGCGGCGCGGCGCGTCCACCTCGATCAGGCGCTGGGTGATCGCGGGGCGGGTCGCGGGCTCCACCGGCGCATCCAGCCGCAACGGATCCCGCAGCAAACCGGTCGCCAGCGCCTGCACGTCGGCGGGAAAGGTCGCGGAGAAAAACAAACTCTGCCGGCGCGCGGGCAGCCGCGAGAGGATGCGCCCCAGCTCGTCGCTAAACCCGAGCTCGAGCAGGCGATCCGCCTCGTCGAGCACGAGGATGGATACCTCCGCGAGCGACAAGGCGTTGTGCTCCAACAGATCCAGCAAGCGCCCCGGCGTCGCCACGAGCACGTCCGCCCCGCCCCCCAGCGCCATCATCTGCGGATTGATCGAGACGCCGCCGTAAACGATGAGGGTTTTGAGCGCGGCGGGCAGGTGTTGTGCATGACGCAAAAACGTCTCGCCGACCTGCGCCGCGAGTTCGCGCGTGGGCACAAGCACGAGGCAGCGGGTAAACCGTCCGCGCGGTCGCGCGCCCTCGCCCAGGCGCTGCAGGATAGGCAGCACGAACGCGGCCGTCTTGCCCGAGCCGGTTTGCGCCGAGGCCCAGACGTCGCCGCCGCGCAGCACGGCCGGGATGACGCTCGCCTGGATCGGCGTCGGGACGAGGTAATTGCGTTCCGCGACGGAGCGCAGCAGGGGCTCGGATAAGCCCAAAGAAGAGAAAGCCATGGCGGCGAGCATGCCGAGCGCCGCCCGGTGCGCTATCCGTAAACGCGGTCATCCGCCCCGCATGCAGCGCCCCAGACCCCGACCATCCGAGCACCCCGGTTTTCGCCTCCCGTTAGATTCCGCCCGATGGCATGTGCCCTAGGTTCCCGGATAAGGATTGCGGCACCCGGTTAAACGCATGTGTGTATCAACACCTGCGTGAAGGCCGGGTAAATTTATAATCAGCACCGCCAAGTTACTTATGAACACAAACTCACGCGCAAAGGCTTTGACCAAGGGGATTTCTGCGTGTCTCGCGCTGGCGGTGGCGCTAGCCGCACCGGCGCGGGCCCTGAACATCCAGTTCGATTACACCCACGACACCTTTGGCTTTTTCACGGCCAATCCAACCGCAAGGACGGTCCTGGAGTCGGCGGCGGCGGTGTTCAACTCGCGCCTTGATGACACGTTGGCGGCGATCACGCCGACGGGCAGCAACCGCTGGACGGCACGACCTTTCTCGCCGGCCGACCCCAGCACCCGGCTGGCCTTGGCCGATCTGGTGGTGCCGGCCGATACCGTGATCGTGTTCGTCGGCGGCGGCTCGTTGCCCGGCTCGACGCTGGGCCTGGGTGGCCAAGGCTCATACACGTCCACGCAGCCATCGAGCGCCGGTAGCGCCTGGCCCGATCTGCTCAAAAGCCGGGGCGAGGCGGGGGCGCTGGCACCCGGGGGCAAGCACACGGATTTCGGGCCGTGGGGCGGCACGATCTCGTTTAATCGGAACGCCTCCTGGTATTTCGACTCGGACCCGAGCACGGTTGAATCATTCGGCGAGCGCAGCGATTTTTACACCGTCGCGCTGCATGAACTCGGCCACGTGCTAGGCTTGGGCACGGCGGAGTCCTGGGGCGACCTGATCGTCAACGGGCGCTTCGTCGGCGCCGCCTCGATCGCGAGCCACGGCGGCCCGGTGGCGCTGGATCGTGATCCGGGTCACTGGGCGGCGGGCACGCTGAGCACGGTAGTCGGCACCTCGACCCCGCAGGAGGCGTTGAACGACCCCACGATTACGATCGGCACGCGCAAGTTCCTCACGAACCTGGATCTCGCCGCGCTAACCGATGTGGGCTGGGAAATCGCATCCGTGCAGGTGATCAACTTCGCCGCCCCGGCGGATCGCCCGGCGACGGCGGCGCCTTTCATCCCCTTCGCGACCGCGTCTTCCGGGCTTCCGGTCAACGTGACGGTCGTCTCCGGCCCGGCCGTGCTCTCCGGCCCTTTCGTCACGCTCACCGGGGCCGGCACCGTGGTGCTACGCGCCACCCAGCCGGGCAACGCCAGCATACCGGCGGCCGCGCCGGTAGAGGTGAGCTTCGCCGTATTCAAACAAAACACCCGCGTGATCCTCGGCGGCTTGTGGGCCGCCTTCGACGGCGCGCCGAAACCCGTGGTCGCCACCACCACCCCCGCCGGGCTGGTGGTGACGGTGACCTACGACGGCGGCCCGGACGCGCCGTCCGCCATCGGCTCCTACGCGGTCGAGGCGACCATCGTCGACACCCGCTACTCGGGCCAAACCCGCGACACGCTGGTGATCGCCCGCACCGCCCAGGCGATCACCTTCGCCGGCCCGGGCACGAAAACCCTGGGCGACGCGCCCTTCGCGCTCAGCGCCACGGCGAGTTCCGGGCTCGCGCCGACCTTCATGGTGGTGTCGGGACCGGCGGCGGTCGCCGGCACCACCTTAACCGTGACCGGAGTGGGCACGGTGACCCTGCGCGCCAACCAGGCGGGCGACGCCACCTACGCGCCGGCCCCGCCGGTTGATCGGATTTTCCCGGTGCTGAGATTTGGCAACATCCTCCCGAACGACACCCTGAGTCAGGCCGTGTTCGTGCGCCAAACCGCCGGCGAGCATCGTCTGGTCGCCGCCGGGGTCACGCGGTGGACGGCGGCGGGGCTGCCCGGCTGGCTGGAGTTGGAGGCGGCCACGGGCCGGCTGCGCGGGGTGCCGCCGGCGGCGACCGGGCCGGCCGCTTTTCGCATCCAGGGCTTCGGCGCGGGCGGCGAGCGCGTGGTGGAGAGCGACTTCACGCTCTTGGTCATCGCCCCGGGCGCGACCGATTTTGCCTTCACCGATCAGGAGTTCCGCGAGGCGATCGTGGGGCGCACGCTGGGCGGGTTTACCTTTGTCAGCACCAGCGCCTTCGAGGTCGGCGATGAGCCGGCCGGCAGCGTGTATCGGAGCGGCCAGTGGAACTACGCGCGCCTGGGGCCGAACCAGGCGCAGATCACGCTGGAGTACACCCTGGCCCGGCCGACGGAGTATGAGGGTTTGGATCTTTACCATCGCGGCGCACTCACGGTGGACGGGCTGCGCTACGACGTGAGCGACGCGGGCGTGCCCAGCGGTTTCCAACGCACCGTGGTCGATTACAGGAGCAACTTTACCCCGCGCGACGTGGGGGCCGACGCCGTGAATGCGGCGAGCGCGGACGTGAGCGTCCGGTGGCGGGACGAGAGCTGGGCGGATGGCTACAACGTATACCGCACCCCGACGGACGCGCCGCCCGGCCCCGGCGACGCCCCGCTCAACTCCGGCGGCCCGCTGGCCACGGGCGGCTACACCGACCGTAGCGGCCAACAAGGCGTCACCTACCGCTACTGGGTGACGGCGGTGCGCTTGGGCGAGGAAACGCCGCCCGTCGCGTCCGCCCGCGCGGTGGCGGCCGTGGCCGTCCTCGCGCCGGTCATCACCCAAGACCCGGCGCCGTCCACGCTCACGATTGACGCCGGCCGGCCGGTGTTTTTCCGCGTGGGCGCCACCGGTCTGAACCTGAGTTACCAGTGGTTCTTGAACGGCCAGGCCATCCCCGGCGCGACCGGCGAGTCCTACGGCGTGTTAGCCCTGGTCGGGCGCGCCGGCAGCTACACCGTGCAAGTACGGAATGACCGCGGCGTCGTCACCAGCCGCGCCGCGATCCTCACCGTGCGGGATGTGCCCGTGGTGCTCAGCCAGCCGGAATCCCTGCTGGCGGCGGTCAACACCACCCAAACCATCGACCTCACCGTGGCGGGCACAGGCCTGACCTTCCAGTGGGTGTTCAAAGGCAAGCCCCTCAAAGGCGCCACCCGCGAGGATCTCGCCGTGAAGGTCACCACCAAGACCGCCGGCGCCTACACGGTGCGGATCCGCGATGCCAACGGCGCCACCACCGAGGCCACCGTCACGCTGCGCGCCATGGTCAAACCCGTCATCACGCGTCCCTTGCCCCCCGCCAAGCTCGACCTCGCGCTCGGGGCCGGCGCGCGGCTCACCCTCTCGGCCAGCGGCGAATCCCTCGCCTACCAGTGGTTCAAAAACGGGCAGGCCCTGCCCGGCGAAACCGCTTCCTCGCTGACCTTGGCGAACGCCCGCGCCGACATGGCGGGCAGATACACCGTGACGGTGAGCAACCTCGCCGGCGGCGCGACCAGCAAGGCCACGGTGGTGACGGTGAATAGTCCGCCCGCGATCAGCTCCGTGGCGGGCGCCGCGACCCTCGCGCCGGGCGCGGCCTTCTCCCTCTCCGTCGCCGCGACCGGCCCGGGCAAACTCACCTACCAGTGGCAGCTCGAGGGCGTCTCCATCGCCAAGGCCACCAAGGCCGTCTACGCCGTCAAAAAAGCCGCCACCAAGGATGCGGGCAGCTACACCGTCGTGGTCCGCAACGCCTTCGGCGCCACGACCAGCGCGCCCGCCGCGATCACGTTGACCGCGCCGTAAGTCCAAGGGCGGACATACGTGTGCGGGGTCGCCCGCACCCCGCCGTTCGGCAACGTTTTCGGAGCGGCGGGGTGCGGCGACCCCGCCCTACACGGGAAACCCGCCGCGCGCCGCCAGCGGCTACGCCCGCACCATGCGCCGCGCGGCCTCATACGCCTCGCGCAGCCCGGTGCGGTCCGCGTGCGCGTAACGCTCCGGCAGGAAACGCCGGTCCGAGCACGCCAGCACCGCCGCCAGCTCTTGCAAGGCCAGCAGGTTCTCGTCCAGCGGGTCGATAAACGCGTCCACCGCCGTCTGCAAATCCGCCAGCTCCAGCCCGTCCCCGCGCCCCGCCAACACCGCCCGCTCGCGCGCCCGGACCAGCACCGATTCCACGTCGCTGCCCGTCAGCGGCCGCGCGCCCAGCACCGCGCGCACATACGCCGCCAGCGGCTCGCCCAGCGCCACGCCCTGCATCTTCGCGATCACCTCAAAAAGCAGCGCCACCTCGTCCGGCGACTGCGCCGGAAACAGCGGCACGCACAGCCCGAAGCGGCCCTGCCGTTTCAGATCGATCGCCATCAAATCCGGCCGCGAGGTCATCGCGATCCACAGCTCGCGCCCGCGCAGCGAGCTGTCGCCGAGGTGCGCCGCGAAGGCCGCGAACACCCGGCTCGACACCCCGCTGTCGCCCTCCGCCGAGCGGTTGCCGAACACCGCGTCCGCCTCGTCCACCACCACGATCACCGGCCCCAGCGCACGAATGGTGAGGAGGATGCGCGCCTGCTGCCGCTCCGTCTCGCCCACCCACTTCGAGCGGAATTGCCCGAGCTCCAGCACCGGCAGACCGCACTCGCTGGCGAAACAATCGATGAGGAACGACTTCCCCACCCCCACCCGCCCCGGCACCAGCACGCCGCGCTCCACCACCGCGTGGTGGCCGTCGCGGATGAGCGTCGCCAGCTCGCGCAGCCGCGCCTTGGCCGCCACGTGCGTCGCCACCAGGTCGAGCGTGCGACCCGCCTTGGGGTCCTTGAACGTCACCAGGTCGCCGCAAAATTCCTCGATCAGGCGGCGCTTGCCCTGGCTCACGTAGGCGGCCGTCACGCGCCGGTCGTTGCGCAGCGCGGTGGCGAGCAGTTGCTCCACCCGCAGCAGCGGCAGGCCCGAGGTGCGCCGCGCGAGATCGTTGGCCGCGAGGTCCGAATGCGTCGCCAAAGTGCGCCCGTCCGCGTGCCGATCCAGCCAGCCCGAGCCGAGGAACGCGGCGCGCTCCTCCAGCGTCGGCAGGTCGATGCGCACGCGCGCCACGTGCGGGTTTTGCAGCAGGTCGGGGTGCAGCTCCGAGATCGTTTCCGTGACCAACACCACCCCCACGTCGCCGCGATGCAGCTCCGGCGACGAGGCCCAGGTGAGCAGCGTCACCAGGGCCACGCGCTCCTCGTGGCTGGTGTGCGCATCGGCCGCCTCGGGCACGAGTTTCTCGGGAAAATGAATCACCAGCGTCACCCCGCGCGCCGCGCCCGTCTCCTCCGCCATGCGCAGGAAAAACCGCCGCAGAATCGGCAACAGTTGCCCGAAGACGCGCGGCGGCCCCACGCGATGGAAGTCGGTGCGCTCGACCTCGTCGTAGAGTTTCAGCCACTCGAAAAACGCGGTCTGCATCGCGGCGGCGGCGAAGGTCAGCCCGGCCCCCACGTCGTAGTGCAACACCTGCGCGCGCCCCGGAAAAAGCCGCCGCTGCAAATACGGCCCGAGCGCCGCGTAGCTCGCCTGCCCAGCCCCGGCGGAGGCCCCCGCCAGCGCGACGGGAAACAGGTCGTGAATGTTGCCGTGCAGGATGAAGAGGCTGTGCGCCCCGCTGTTCCAAACCCGCGCGAGATCCGCCGCCCAGCCCGGCAAAGGGGGGCGCGCAAGGGCGGGCACGGGAGCGGGCGAAGGAAGGAGGGGAGCGGTCATGGGCGAAAGAGTGCGCCGGCGCGCCCGGCCGATGCGGAGCCAGGCGAGTTTTATGGTCGGGCGAGTTTTATGGTTTATCGGTTAACGCGGTCGGCGTGGTGCGCCGCCGGGCGGCCTCCGCCGGGGCCACCATCGCGCCGGCGGGCACGGCGGGGAGCTGGGCGGTGAGGTCCTTGAAATCGGCGAGGTCCGACAGCCAGCGATTCGTCTCCGCGAGGTGCTCGATGCTCAGGTCGATGCGCGCGCCGAGCGCCTCGGCGTTTTTGTGCGCCACCGCGTCGGCGCGGATGAGTTTGGCCTGCTCCACCAGGCGCTCCTGCTCCGAGCGCGCCAGCTCGCTGTTCGCGCGCGCCTGGGCCACGCGGCTCAGCCGCTGGCGCAGCGCCTCCAGCCGCTCGCGGCGCGAGGCGAGCAACTTTTTCCGCGTCTCGCGCGCCGGATCGGCCCCCGCGCCGGCCAGCTCGGCCTCCAGCGCGACGATCTCCTGCTCGGCGGCGGCCGCCGTGGGCGCGAGTTGTTCGCGGCGCTCGGTCTCCAGGTAAGTCTCCAGCGACTGCTCGATGGTCAGCAGGCGCAGGTAGGTCCAGAGCAGCTCGTCGAGCTTGCGCAGGCGGGTCTCGAGCGAGAGCGAAAGATCGCCCGTCTCGGCCTCGGCGCTGGCGGCGGAGATGTCTTCGCACACCGCGACCAGCGCCTGGTAACTCCGCCGCCGCTCACCCGAAAGATTCGCGAGCAACTGCGCGCGCTGCGCCTCGAACTCCGCCGCGCGCCGGGCCTCCGCCGCCCGCTCCACCACCTGCAGACGCGCGTCCGCCCGGCGCCGGAACCACCCGCCGTCGGGCAGGTAAACCTGGCCGAGCGCGTAGGCCACGCCGCCCAGCAGCAGCCCGAGCGGCTCGCCGCTGGCGAAGCCGAGCCCGAGCGTGCCCACCGCGAAGCACAGATGCTCCGTGCTCCGCCAAAACAAGCGGCGGTAGGCGGGCGTGGGTCCGGGGGCGTCGGTCATCGCGCGAGCTCTCCCTGGTCCGGGGAGCGCACGCGTCCCGCGTGCTCCGGTTGGCGTCCCGCCG
>JBBRHC010000092.1:0-11384 GCA_038223295.1 Opitutales bacterium | reverse complement strand
GAGGGTGAGCGGCTCGGCGTAGGGTGTAATCGTGGGCGGGGCGGCGACGATATCGGCGACGGGGGAGGGCGGGGGCGTGGGGCGCGGGGGAGCCGGAAGCTGAGGGGGCGGAAGGGCGGTGAGCCCGGTGGCGGCCGACTCGGCCTCGGCGGGGTCGGCGGCGGGCGCGGCTTCTTGGCCGCGGGTGGCGGGGAGGAGCGCGAGGGCGGAGAGGAGAAGCAGGGCTGGGCTGACGGGATGGGTCATTGACGTTCGAATTCGCCGGAGGAAGTTTTTTTAAAGACGGAAAAACCTAGATTTTTTGCCTGGGAGACGGAGAGGGGTTTGAGAAGTTTCGGGGTGTTTACGGCTTGAATGGCGGCTCGGGCAACGGGTTGGCCGCAGGTGGGGCAGGACGCGAGATCTTCCTCGGCGGGGCTTTGCCGATGGTCAAAGCCTTCGCCGCAGAGTTTGCAGGGGGCTTTTTGCGGGACGTAGCGGTGGATGGGCACGGGGCGAATAGATGAAATGTGCGAAGACCAATGTCCAATGACCAATGGGAAAACCGTAACTTCGCGCAGGCGAGCGGGGCGCAACGCGACAGGCGGGGTGGTGGCGGCTCGGTGGCGCGGGGCTGGAGCGGGTGAGCGACGGGGGACGGGCGAAGTTTACAAAAAACCCCGGCGCGCACGTGGGCGGCCGGGGTGGGCGAAGGGTGGGGGATAGGAGGGGTAGGCGGGGGCGGCGGAAGCGCGGGGGCGGATTACTCGGTGGAGGTGCCCGGAGCGGTTTTGGTGAGCTCGGCTTCGACGAGGGAGGAGATGAGGCTTTGGGCGTTGGATCGGCCGAGATTCTGGGCGAGGCGGTCACGCATCTCGATGTAGGCCGGGGAGGCGGGGTCGGCGGCGGGACGTTGTTGGTCTATGGCGTAAACGAGGACGCCGGAAGTCTCGCCGGAGGGGAGGAAGTCGCTGACCTTGCCCTTGCTCAGGGTCTGAAGGGCCTGGAGGGCGGTGTAATCCATGTCTTGCGGGAACTGGCCGGACATGGAGAAGGGCGTGGGGGTTTTGACCGCGGCTTTGAGGCCGGCGGCGGTGGCGGCGGTGGTGACGGAGTCGGCGAAGGGCCGACCGGCGGCGACGGCGGTGGCGGTGGCGGTCTGGAGGGTGCGGCCGGCCTCGTTGAAGAGGCGGCGTTTTTCGGCGGCCTGGTAGTCGGAGAGGACTTGGTCGCGGACCTCGGCGAAGGGTGGCGTGCGAGCGGGGATGGTCTCGCGCCAGACGAGGAGGGCGGCGCCGTCGGGGGTGGGGACGGGGTTGGAGTAGGGGCGCTCGGAGGTGAGGCGGAGCGTCTCGGGGATGATCTGGGCGGAGACGGTGTTGCCACCGAGGGAGGCGGGGATGGCGCCGGGGCCGATGGGGCCGACCTCGAGGAGGGTGACGCCGGGGTGTTTGGCGACGAAGGGGGCGAGGGCGTCGGGCTCGACGTTCTGCTCGAGGAGCTGGACGGCGAGGTCGGAGGCGGCGGCGAGGGCGGCCTGCTCTGAGCGCTGTTTGCGGAGGTCGGCCTCGACGAGGGGGCGGACGGCGAGGTAGGCGTCGTCGGCGTTGAGATCCTTGCCGGTTTCGGGATCGAGTTTTAGCACAAGGGCGGCTGGCGGGACGGGGGTGGGCGCGGGGTAGCGGGAGGGATTGGCGTCGTAGGCGGCGCGAATGGCGCTGTCGGCTAGGATGATGCCGTCGGCGAACTTGGTGGCGGGGACGACGAGGGCGGCGACGGAGACTCGGGAGGCGATCTCGTAGGCGCGGGTGTTGGCATCGAACCAGGTCTGGAGGGCTGTATCCGCCGTATCGATACGGGGGGCGAAGCCGGAGGCGTCGACGGTGGCGATGGCGAGGGTCCAGGTGGTGTCGCGTTGGGCGAGCATGTCGACGACGTCGGAGGGCAGGACGTAGCCGGGGCCGGCGAGAAGTTTTTCGTAGGCGACGACGATCGCGTCCTCGGAAATGACGCGGGATACCTCGCCCTCGGTCAGGCGGGGGTTGGTTTTGAGGGAGTCGATGAAGTCGGAGTAGAGCTTGTGGTCGAACTGGCCGTCGGGGTTGGCGAAGGCGCGCAGGGTGCGGATGTGGGCGACGAGGGCCTCGTCGGTGGGGGCGGGGAGGCCGAGCTGTCCGGCGAGGTGAAGGGAGGCGTGGCGCTGGAGGGCGTATTGGCTGAGCTGGGCCTCGGAGATGTCGCCCTGGGGCTTGAAGCGCAGGTCGATGCTGAGCCGGGCGTCGGTGCCGAGCTGGCGTTGATCCTCGGCCTTGGAGAGATCGAGCCCGAGGAAGGGACGGGGCGGGAGCTTGCGTTCACCGGGCTGGCCGAGGCCGGAGGAGGCGTTCGTGATGAACACGAAGGAGATGATGACGACGCCAAGGAGGAGAAAAAACAGCCACTTGAAGTGCCGATGGAAGGAGCTCTGGATCCAGGAAATCATGGGGAAAAGGGAAGACGGTGAAGGAGGCCGGGAGCGGGGGGCAACCGCGAATCGCGAATCATGGAGGGCAAGATGAACCAATGTCGGAGAACGAAGAATGGCGGCGGCGAGCGGGGGCGGTCGAACGGGCGGGCGAAGGGCGGAGACGGAAGCGGAGGCGGGGAGCTCAGGCGCCGTGGGCGGCCATGGGGTGGGCGTCGATGAGCTCGTCGAGGTTGCGGCGGAAAAAGGCGCCGTCTTGGAAACCGTTTAGCTGGTTGTCGTAGGCGAGGACGATGGGGTCGATGTCGGTGAGGGTGGGACCGGTGGGGTCGCCGCCGTGGGCATCGTCCATGCGTTTAAAGTCGGCGAGGGTGGTCCGGTTGAGCGGGCGGGCGGGTTGGTAACGAAGATCGTTGTCCTGATCGCTTTTTTCGGGCGGCACGGGGGTGAGCAGGCGCATGAGCACGAGGCGGTTGAGGCACTCGTTGAGGATCTGGGTCGGGACGCCGAGTTCGGTGCCGAGCTGGCTGGCGGTGCAGGGCGGGCGGCAGTCGCGGAAACGGCGGCCGATGCGGAGAAGGACGGTGAGGGAGAGCCGCTCGCGCATCGACTCGGCGAGGGTGTTCCAGGCGGCCTGGCTGTTGCGGAAATGAACGTTCTGGATGGCGTAGCTGACCTGGCCGCCGAGCAGCAGGAAAAACCAAAAGATGTAGAGGCCGAACATCAGGATGGGGAGGATGCCGAGGGAGCCGAAAAGGCTGCGCTGTTGCACGACCTTGGAGAGGTAGAGGATGGCGAGGTATTGGTTGGCGACGACGAGGAGGCCCACGAGGAAGGCGCCGACGGCGGCGCTGGCCCAGAGCACGCGGGTGTTGGGGATGAATTTGTAGAACAGCGTCAGGACGAGCATGAGGAGGCCGACGGAGAGCGAGGGCAGCAGCCAGCGGAGAAAATCGACCACCGCGCCGCCCAGGCCGAAGGGCAAGGCGCGCTCGACCAGGTTGAAATACGCGCCGGCGGAAAGGCTGGCGACGACGGCGAAAAAGAGCACGGCGCCCAGGGTGAGCACGGTCCAGTAGTAGACGATGCGCATGATCCAGGTGCGGCCCTGGCGCACGCCCCAGATTTCGTTGAAGGCGTTTTCCACGGAGGTGAAAAGCTGGAGGACGATCACGATCAGGGTAACGACGCCGACGATGCCGGCGGTGGAGGATTTGGAGCCGGAGATGAAGCCGTCGATCAGCTCGACCAACTCGGGGTTGACCGGGACGGTGACCTCGACGGCGGGGGCGGCCGCGCCGGATCCGGGCGCGGACTCGCCGTAGGTCGGGGCGGGTGGGGGGGCGACGGGCGGCGGGGCGAACCCCGCGTCTCCCCTCAGCCGGATATCGGAATCGACGGGCGGCAAGAGATTCAGGTTGGCGGCCGCGACGACATCGGAACGCGGGACGGGAACGAAGACGCCGGCGGCGGCGGAGGCGGCGTTTTGCCGGGCTTCGAGTTGTTCGTATTGGGTGATCTGGGGGGCGACGAACTTGATGAGCCGGTTGAGGGTGTTGACCGCGAGATCGGGGTCCTGGCGATCAAGGACGAAGCCGGCGACGAGCACGGCGATGGCCACGAGGGGGCCGAGGCCGAGCAGGGTGGAAAAACTAAGGGAGGCGGCGCGGCTGGGCGTCTTGGTCTCGGTGACGCCGGTCACGGTGATCGAGATGACGCGGAGCAGGGCGTAGAAGCGGGCGCGGGGCGAGCGGCCCTGGAGGTATTCGTTGCGCCAGATATCGCGGGTGTAGAGCTGGACGGCGCGGTGCCAAAGGTTAAGTCCGGGTATGGGCATGGGCGGCGCGCCGGGGGGCGTGAATCAGGAAGTGAAGAGGTGCTGCGCGAGGCCGCAGGCCCCGATGATGCCGCAACTCGCGGCCAGGAAGACGGCGGGCAGATTCAGGACGATGGTGCAAAAATAGAGGCCGACGGCGGAGGCGGCGGAAAACGCGAGGGGCAGGGGCTCGCCTTGGAGAAAAAACACGGTGCCGGCGAAGCCAAAGCCGAGCATCGCGGAGAAGCGGACGCCTGGGTAGGCGTCGACCGCGCCGAGCCCGACGCAGATGCCGAGGGCGAGATTGAGAAGGCCGAAAAACGGCAGCGGCTGCTGAAGGAGCGCCACCCAATCCAGCGCAAACAAGCGGTCGATACCGGGCAGGATGAAGGCGGCGGCGGTGATGAGAAGGATGGCGAGGGCGGCGTAGAGCCCGATGCCGGCGGCGCGGGCCTGGGCCTCGGCGGGGTTGGCTTTGTCGCGGGTATCCTCGGTGCGGCCTTCGGAGGCCAGGAGCATGTCGCCCACGGTGATGGCGCGGTCGGTCTCCGACACGGTGTTGAGATTTTTGACCTGGGAGAAATTCTTGGCCTTCACGCGGAGGTTTTTTTTGGCGGGGAAAAGCGTCTCCATGAGCGTCGGGTTGGCGCTGATGGGGGTCCAGGCTTCGGTGGTGGCGTCGTAGTAAAAGGTGTCGGCGTCGGCCTGGGCGTTTTCCGCGAGCGAACTGAGTTGTTCGAGGGTAAAGGGGCCGCGCGCGTCGGGTTCGTGGGCCTTGCGAATATAGTATTCCTGGTTGGACATCGGGGAGAAGCGTAGGGGTGGGGCGGAGGGAAAGTCGAATGACGAATGGCGGCGTCGGCCAGGCCGACGGGCAAGACGAGGCGGTGAGCGTCGGGACGGGACGGGGATAACCGGGCTGGGTTGGAGACGCAGATGGGCGCGCAGACGACCGGTGGCGGGGGAGGCCGTTTACATGCGCTGAAGGGTGCGGAGGCCGAGCAGGTGGAGGCCGGTTTCCAGGATGAGAAGCGTGCGGGCGCAGAGGCGGAGGCGGCGGGCGCGGATGGCGGGGTCGTCGACCGCGACCTTGTCGGCGGTGTAGAAGGCGGAGAAGTCGCCCGCGAGTTCGTAGAGATATAGGCACAGCACGTGGGGGCGGAGGGCGGCGACGGCCTGCGCCTGTGCGTCGGCGAATTGCACGAGTTTGCGCGCGAGGCCCAATTCCGCCCCGGTGGCGAGCGGGCTGGCGGCGGCCTCGACGGCGGGATCGCCGGGGGTGGCGTCGAGCTTGCGGAAAATCGAGCGGACGCGCGAGACGGCGTAGAGCAGGTAGGCGGCGGTGTTGCCCTCGAGGGAGATCATTTTATCCCAGGCGAAGGTGTAGTCGCTGGAGCGGTTTTGCGAGAGGTCGGCGTATTGCACGGACCCGACGCCGATGATCTCGGCGATGGCGGCGCGCTCGGCTTCGGGGAAGTCGCCGGACTTCTCGTCGACGAGGCGGCGCGCGCGATCGACGGCCTCTTGGAGCAGGTCCTTGAGCTTGATGTTTTCGCCGCTGCGGGTTTTGAGCGGGCGGCCGTCCTCACCGAGCACGGTGCCGAAGCCGAGGTGATCGAGGCGGGGGAGTTTTCGGTCGGTTTTGGCGAACCACTTTTGCGCGGTGAGGAAGAGCTGCTCGAAATGGTCGGCCTGGCGTTTGTCGACGACATAGAGCGCGGCGTCGGCCCGAAACCGGGTGGCGCGGTAGAGGATGGTGGCGAGATCGGTCGAGGCGTAGTTGGCGGCGCCATCGGCCTTGCGGATGATGAAGGGATTGGGCCGCTCGGAGTGGCGCGAGTAGCGGGGGTGCTCGTCGTGGAAAACCACCAGGGCGCCCTGGCTCTCCTCGGCGACGCCGGCGGCGACCATCTCGGCGTAGACGGCGGGGACCTGATCGTTGTAAAAACTTTCGCCCAGGGTCTCGTCGAAATGGATGCCGAGCAGGTCGTAGATTTTCTGGAAGGCGGCCACGGAGACCAGGCCGATGTGGCGCCAGATGGCGGTGTTTTCGGCGTCACCGGTCTGGAGTTTGACCAGCTCGGCGCGGGAGGTGTCGAGCACGGCGGTATCGGCGTCGGCGGCGAGGTTGCCGACTTTGTACAGGCGCTCGAACTCTTCCAACGGGGTGGCGGCGAGGGCGGCCTCCAGGGCGGCGCGGTCGGTGGCGAGGGCCTGTTTGTAGGCCCAGATGATTTTGCCGAAGGAGGTGCCCCAATCGCCGATGTGGTTGTCGCGAATGACGCGCGCGCCGGCGAAAGCGACGATGCGGGCCACGGCCTCGCCGATCACGGCGGAGCGCAAGTGGCCGACGTGCATCTGCTTGGCGGTGTTTGGCGAGGAGTAGTCCACCACCCAGGTCTGGCCGGCGAGGGCGGCGCCGGCGGCCTCGCGCAGAGCCTCGGGCGTGGAGAAAGTGGCGAGCCAGACTTCCAAGGCGGCGGGCTTGAGGGTGAAGTTGAGAAAACCGGGGCCGGCGATGACGACGTCGGCGAGCGCGCCCAGCCCGGCGGGCAGGGCGGCGACGAGCGCCAGGGCGGCGGCGCGGGGGTTTTGTTTCGTTTGTTTGGCGTAGGCGAGGACGCCGTTGGCCTGAAAGTCGCCGTGCTGGGCGGCGGCCACGCGGACATCAGGCGCGAAAAGGGCGAGGTCAAAGCCGGCGGCGGAGGCGGCGGATTTGAGACCGGCGTCAAAAGCGGCGGCGAGGTGGAACTGGGCGGACATGGCGATAATCAACCCCTCGGGCGAGACCGTGCGCAAGCCTCGTTATAGGCTCGACTTTTACACGATTTATGCTCCGGTAGCGGGTTCCCGGCCGCACGGCCCCTTCCCGTACCTTTCACTCACCACATGTCGAAACGAAACATCCCGCAACGCCGGTTCATCAAGCCCTCGTATACTTCATTGATCGAGAAAAAGCGCGATGGTCAGGAGTTTACCCAAGAAGAAATTCGATTCATCATCGACAGTACGCTCGATGGCGAAATGCCCCGGCCGCAATTGGCGGCCTTGTTGATGGCGATATATTTCCAACAGATGTCGGCCCAGGAGACCGCCATCCTTACCGAGGAGATGATGCTGTCCGGTGAAGTGATCGATCTCTCCGACATCGCCAAGCCGAAGATCGACAAGTACTCGACCGGCGGCGTGGGTGACAAAACCTCCCTCGTGCTCGTGCCCCTCGCGATGGCCAGTGGCGTGGTCGTGCCCATGATGTGCGGCCCGGAGCATGACTACGTGATCGGCACCTTGGAAAAACTCTCCGCCGTGCCCGGTCTGCGGACCAATCTCACGGTTGAACAATTCAAATCCCAGCTCGCCCGGATCAATGGCGCTATTTGCGCGCAGACGCCCGACCTCGCTCCGGCCGACGCAAAGTTCCTCGAGCTCCGCAAAGAGACCGGCACCATTCCCAGCCTGCCGCTCATCACCGGCAGCGTGCTTTCCAAGAAGCTCGCCGAAGGCAGCGAAGGCCTCGTCATCGATGTGAAGTGGGGCAACGGGTCGTTCATCAAGGATCTCGAGCAGGCCAAGCAGCTCGCGCGCGCCATGACCCGAGTCGGGCGTTCGCTAAAGCGCCGTTGCGTCGCCCTGGTCACCGACATGAACCAGCCGCTCGGAGACACCGTGGGCACGGGGCTCGAATTGAAGGAGGCCATCTTGCTGCTCAAAGGCGAAGGACCCGAGGACATGAAGGAACTCGTGCTCAAGCTCGGCATGGAAATCGTGCGCCTCGCCGGCGTGGCGGGTTCCACGCTCTCGGCCAAACAAACCGTGGAGCGCCACCTCACGGACGGCACCGCGCTGGAGAAGTTGAAGGAGCTGGTCAAGGCCCAGGGCGGCGACCCCTCTTACATCGACGATCCCGAGAAGTTCCCGAAGGCGAAATATATCCGTAAGTTGCCCGCGCCCAAACGCGGTTACGTCCACACCATCAACGCGGCCATGATCGCTCGCGGCGTGCATCTGCTGGGCGCCGGCAAGGACAAGCCCACGGACAAGATCGACTACGCCGTCGGCGTCTCCGAGATCAAAAAAGTCGGCACCCAAGTAAAACAGGGCGAGCCGCTGATGATGATCCATTACAACGACGAGGCGAAGCTCGAGCAGGCGCTCAACTACTTCAAGGACGCCTACCGCCTCGCGCCGAAGCGCCCCACGCCTCCGCCGCTGGTGGTGGAGCGCGTGGCCTAAGGTATGCCGCACGACGGAGCTCACCCACGACTCGGATCGCGGACCTGAAAAACAAAAATCGCCCCGGCCGTTCTGGCCGGGGCGATTTTTTTGCGTGATTGGAGGGCGTGGGGTGACGGGCAGGACTTAGGCTTGATCGCGCGTTGGGGACGAGGATTCCGGCGGAGGAAGGGGAGACGTGGTCGCGGAGGGCGCCGGCTTGGGTTTACGCGTGAGTTTCAGGGTTGGTTCAGCTTCGCCTGCGGCCGCCGGGGCGAAAGGTGCAGTGGTGGCGGTGGAGTAGGGGGCCTCGGGCGGACGAGGGATGGAGGGCGAGCTGGCGCTTGGAGGCAGCGCGATGGTGGCACGCTTGGGGGGTGGCGCGAAGGAAGGGGGTCTGGAGGCGGAGGGCGCAGGCATGAACTCGGATCCCGACGATGAAGCGGAGACGGGCTTTTTGGCGGGTTTGTCCGCCGGGATGAAATCGGGCTCCGGAGGCTTGGCCTTGTAGGCAAGTTTGGCCGAGGGCGCGGCGAGAGGGGTGGCGTCGACGCGGCGCATGGAGGGATGCACAAAATCTTTGCGCTCGACGCCCGTGGGGCGTTTTGGGTCGAAGGGCGTGACCCAGGCGTGCAGCACGACCATTTGGATTATGAGCAACCAGAGCGCGCCGACGGTAAGCTGGCCGGTGCTCGCGTTGTTCCAGACGATCTCCGCCGTGCTGTCGGTCGCGCCCGCGAATACGAAGGGCACGGTCGGTATGGCGGTGGTGGGCGCGGCTTCGGCCACGGCTTTCGGCGCCACGTAGACGTCGTCGCCCAGCGGTCCCATCGCCTTCTCCACGGCGCGGTCAAAGACATCGGTTTTGGCGAGCTTCACCGGCGCGCCGTCGGTGTCGGTTTTCAGCCGGATGGCGCCGATCAGCGGGAGCACCGAATTACTCCGCGCGGCCACGGCGTCATCCCGATACAGAAAACGAATGAAGTACTCTTTGTTCTCCGTGAGATCCTGATCCGACTCGATCAGTACCTCGTGATCAGGGGCCATGATTGCGACGTAGCTGTGAATCTTCGCCAAGGGCACCGGAGCGGCCCAGCGGGAGGCATTGTATTTGCGGCCGACCTTGAGCGAGGTATCGCGGCCCTTTTCTTGGAAAAAACGAGCGGACTCCCACGCGTTGGTCACTACGTTGCCGAGGATGGCGGCGAGAACAAAAGCGAACAGGAACCAGAGTATCTTCTTCATGGAATTGGGGTGTTAGCGCGCGTTTCCTAGGTTTAAGAACGGTGGCCACGGCGGCGTCAACCGGGCACTCGACCGACTGCCCCAAGAATGCGGATAACGCACCTGGTCCGCTTCCAAACAACGCGTGGCGGGGCGCGAGAACAAACCCTTCGCAGGGTTCGACATTCGGCCTGGGTCACTCGTCATTGGGGATTCGTCATCCGTCCTTTTTTCACCATGCGTCCCGGCCTCGATACCCGTCCCGATTTCCCCATTCTCGACCAACTGGCCGGCGGCAAGCCGCTCGTCTATCTCGACAGCGCCGCCACCTCCCAAAAACCGCGCCAGGTACTCGACGCCTTGTCCGCCTACTACCTGCGGGACAACGCCAACGTCCACCGCGGGCTGCACACGCTCTCCATGCGCGCCACCGACGCCTACGAGCACGCCCGCGCGCGCCTGGCCCGGTTTATCGGCGCGGCGGACCCGGCCGAGGTCGTCTTCACCGCCGGCACCACCGATTCCATCAACCTGGTCGCGCACTCCTGGGCCGAGGCGAACCTGCGTCCCGGCGACGTCATCCTGCTCACTGAAATGGAGCATCACTCCAACCTCGTGCCGTGGCAGCTCGCGGCCGCGCGCACCGGTGCGACGATCCGCTACCTGCCGGTCGTCGGCGATGACGCCGAGCACGGTCTCGATCTCGGGCGGCTGGACGAGTTTCTCACGCCGCAGGTGAAGCTTTTCGCGTTCACCCATCTTTCGAACACGCTCGGCATCCTCAACCCCGCCGCCGAACTCTGCGCGCGGGCGCGGGCGGTGGGCGCGGTGACGGTGATCGACGCCGCGCAGTCGATCGGGCACGAGCAGATCGACGTGCGGTCGCTGGGCTGCGATTTCCTCGCGTTTTCCGGCCATAAGATGTGCGGACCCACCGGCATCGGCGCGCTCTACGGCCGGCGCGCCTTGCTCGACGCCATGCCGCCCTACCGCGGCGGCGGCGGCATGATCGAGGTCGTCGAGTTCGGCCACTCCACTTGGAAACCCGCGCCCGAGCGCTTCGAGGCCGGCACGCCCAGCATCGCCGACGCCATCGCGCTCGCCACGGCGTGCGACTATCTCGACGGGCTCGGCCGCCCCGCCATCGGCGCGCACGATCACCACCTCGCCGCTCTCGCGCGCGCCGCGCTCGACGAGTTTTCGGGCGTGCGCGTGCTCGGCCCCCGCGCCGGCTCGCCCCGCGCCGGCCTGGTGAGTTTTGCCTTCGCCGATATCCACGCGCACGACGTCGTCACCGTCGCCGACCAGCAAGGCGTGGCCCTCCGCGGCGGGCACCACTGCAACATGCCGATGATGAAAAAACTCGGGCTGCCGAGCACGGCGCGCGCGAGTTTTTATCTGTACAACACCGAGGAGGAGGTCGCGGTGTTCGCGGCCGCGATGCGCAAGGTGATCAAGTTTTTCCGCGCTTGACAAAACGGGGCGCGCGGGTGGTTGAGCGCCCCGTCGGTTTGCAGACGAGCGGACCGGCTACCGGGCGGCGCGACGGCGGCGCAGGGCGACGGTGCCGACGAGGGCGGCGGCGGCGACGAGCAGCGCCGTGGCGCCGGGCTCGGGGATGGCGGTGATGGCGGGGGCGGGCACGACGGACTCGCCGGTGGTGGCGAAGGTCTGGATGAAGGGATTGGC
>JBBRHC010000091.1:0-11445 GCA_038223295.1 Opitutales bacterium | reverse complement strand
GCACGTGCTCGGTGTAGGGAACGATGACGTCGAGGACGAACGGGCCGTCGTGGTCGAGCATCTCCTGGATGGCTTCGCGGAGCTCGGAGCGTTTGAAGACGCGGCGGGCCTTGACGCCGAAACCCTGCGCGATGGTGACGTAGTCGGGGTAGATGCCGGACGGGTTGTCGGGCGAGCCGATGTTGGCCTTGTCACCGAGGACGGTGTTGCCGCGGATGCTGTTGTAGAAACGGTCTTCCCACTGCACGACCATGCCGAGGTGCTGGTTGTTGATGATAAGGGCCTTGGCGGCGATTTTCTCGATGTGGCAGGTGGCGAGTTCCTGGATGTTCATCAGGAAGGAGCCGTCGCCGTCGATGTCGATGACCTGTTTGTCTGGGCAGGCGACCTTGGCGCCCATGGCGGCGGGATAACCGAAGCCCATCGCGCCGAGGCCGAGCGAGCTGATGTAGCGGCGGGGCTCGTTAAAGGGGTAGAACTGGGCGGCCCACATCTGGTGCTGGCCGACGCCGGTGGTGATGATGGCGTCGCCTTGGGTGAGTTCGTGGAGGATCTCGATGGCCTCCTGCGGGACGATGTGGCGGCTCTGCTCGTAGGCGAAGGGGTAGTCGCGTTTCCAGGCGGCGCACTGGGTGAGCCAGGGCTTGGTGTCGGGCGGGGTGAACTTGGCGGCGGCGGCGAGCTCGTTGAGGCGTTTGAGCGCGTATTTAATGTCGCTGGCGATGGGGTGGGCGACGCGTTTGTTCTTGTTGTGCTCGGAGCCGTCGATGTCGATGTGGACGATGGTGGCGGAGGAGGCGAACTTGTTGACATCGCCGGTGATGCGGTCGTCGAAGCGCGCGCCGAAACAAAGCAGGAGATCGGCCTGGTCGACCGCCCAATTGCCGAAGGCGGAGCCGTGCATGCCGAACCAGCGCAGGGAGAGGGGGTGGCTCTCGGGGAAGGCGCCGACGCCCATGAGGGTGGTGGCGACCGGGATATTGGTCTTTTCGGCGAAGGTGCGGAGATCGCTCGAGGCCTCGGCGGAGACGATGCCGCCGCCGGTGTAGAGGATGGGGCGCTGGGCCTTCGCGACGAGGTCGAGGATGTTTTTCAGTTGCTCGTCGGTGGCGTGGGGAAACTCGGTGAGGGACTTGTTGGCGAATTCGACCGTGGCGGGGAAAACCGGGGTCAACTTGGCCTGTTGTACGTCCTTCGGGATGTCGATGATGACGGGGCCGGGGCGGCCGGTGCGGGCGAGTACGAAGGCCTCTTTGAAAATGCGGGGGAGGTCGGCGGCGTTGAGGACGAGGTAGCTGTGTTTGACGATCGGCAGGGTCATGCCGAAGAAATCGGTCTCTTGGAAAGCGGATTTGCCGATGAATTTGGAGAAGACTTGGCCGGTGATGCAGATCAGCGGGATCGAGTCCATGTAGGCATCGGCGATGCCGGACACGAGGTTGGTGGCGCCAGGGCCGGAGGTGGCCATGCAGACGCCGACTTTGCCGTTGGCGCGGGACCACGCCTCGGCGGCGAAGACGCCGCCCTGCTCGTGACGGGGGAGGATGACGCGGACTTTGTTGCTGCGCGCGAAGGCCTGGTGGAGCTCTTGGGAGGCGCCGCCCGGATAGGCAAAAATCACGTCAACTCCTTCGCGCGCAAGGGATTCGACGACGGTATCGGCGCCGTTCATGGCGCGACCAATCTCAGGCTGAGGAAACACGGCGGGCGAGGTGGCGGAGGATTTCATGGGCGGAGCGGAGGGAAAAGTGGACGGGGAAGGGAGCGCTTGATGGGCGGGCGGTGGGCGAAAACAAATAGCAGAACGGTCGCCCCCCGGCGGAGGCAAGCGCGAAGGCCGGGCCGCGCGGCGCGCCCCGGCGCGGAATGACGAATGACGAAGGGCGAAGGGCGAATGGCGAAGGGGTGTGGGGCGGGGAGGCCGATGCTTAGGCGGGGTGGCTAAGGGCCGGGAGGGAGGCGGTCGGATGGGACGGGGCTTGGTTATCCTTGAGGAGGACGCCGGCGAGGCCGGTGCGGGCGGACTCAAGGAGGAGCCAGGCGAGTTTGGCGGCGGCCTGGGCGGGCGGCAGGCCTTCGCGGCGAATGTTGGAAACGCAGTTGCGGTCGGCGTCAGTGCGTTCGGACGCGGGGTGGGCGGTGAAATAGGCACCCAGGCTGTCGGGCGTCCCCAGGCCGGGGCGCTCGCCGAGCAACATCAAAGTGTAGCGCGCGCCGAGGGCGGCGCCGAGCTCGTCCTGGAGTTTTACGCGGGCGAGCGGGACGATGAAGACGGGGCCGATGCGCCAGCCGGCGGCCCCGAGTTCGGCGACAAGGGGGAGGAGGGTGGCGAAGGCGTGGCGCTCGGCGGCGGCGGCCGCGAGGCCGTCGGAGATAATGACGACGAGGTCGGGCGCGCTCGGTGTAGCCGGGGCGAGGGCGGCGGCGGCGAGGGTAGCGAGGGTTTTGCGCGAGGCGGGGTCGAGCTGACGACCGAGATCGGGGCGCAGCAGGTAGGTGCGGCGGTCGCAGGCGGCGGAGGCGAGGGTGTGGGTGACGAGGCCGGCGGCAGCCAGCGAAGCGACCAGCGGCGCGGGATCGAAAGGCGCGAGCACGGCGTCGCGGGCACGGGCGTGGGAGAGACGAAAATCAAGGACGGCGGCGGTCGGCTGGCTCGCACCGGTGCGGCCGAGGGCGATGCGCGCGGCGGTGAAATGTTGCAGGTAAGCCCAAGGATCGGGAGTGGGGAAGGGGTGTGATGCGGTGGGCGCGGATCCCTCGGAAAATTCGGCCGGAGAGGCGGGCGGGACCGGGGCGGGCGGGGGCGACATGGCGAAAGGGAGGGGCAAAGCGGGTTCCGGGTCAGCGAAGAAACTGCGCAGAGGGGGCCTGGCCCGCATTTTGAGATTCAGCCCGCGAAGGTTTTACCGTTCCGTCCGCGCGTGGCCGCCATCGACGAAGGTATCGTAAGGGAATATTTTGAGCAAAACGGCTTTTTCGTGCGCCAGGTGCGCAAGCACGCGGTGCAGGCGCGGCGCAAAACCAACGACGAGGAGATCGATCTGGTGGTTTTCAATCCGACGTGGACGCGCGCCAGCCGTAAGCCGGAGTTTTTCCTCTTCGCCACCGAGCTCCCCCACCTGCACCGCGCCATCGTGGCGGTGAAGCCGTGGCACACCGATGTGTTTACGCCGGGCATGCTGCGGAGTTCGCCGGAGATTTTTAAGTTTCTCGAGGCGGCGGTGCAGAAGGAGGCAGTGAGGTTTTTCCCGGTGGAGGAGGGCGAGGGGGCGGAGAAGCCCGGGGACTTTGCCAAGATTCTCGTGTTGCCGGCGCTGCCGACCCAGGAGCCGTTTCGCAGCCAGAGCGTGGAGCTGCTCAAGGCGCGCGGGGTGGACGGGATCATCTCCTTCCGCGCCATCCTGCTCGATCTGGTGGAAAAAGTGGAGGTCAACCGCAGTTACCGGAAAAGCGATACGCTGGAGGTGCTGCGCATCTTGAAAAATTATGAGCTCCTGCGTGATCCGCAAATGGACTTTTTGCCGGCGTCGGCACGGGGCGCGCGTGATCCGCGCGAATAGCGGAGGCGGGGCGCGCCGTCGCGGGCGCGGCGTGCCCGGGGTCGGCGCTGGGTGTAGGGCGGGGTCGCCGCACCCCGCCGTGCGTGACGGGTGCCCGGAGTGGCGTGCGCCGGGTCGGCGATGGGGCGAGGGCAGGCTTGTCAGGGTGCGGGCGGGGCGCGAGCGTGCGCGGCTCCCATGATTCATCCCACCGCGATTATAGAGCCCGGCGCGCAACTGGGCGTGGACTGCGAAGTGATGGCCGGCGCGGTCCTCACGCGTCACACGATCCTGGGCGACCGCGTGGTCGTGTATCCGGGTGCGGTGGTGGGCGGCGATCCGCAGTTTTTGAAATTCGACCGCCGCACGCCGTCTTACGTGCGGGTGGGCGAGGGAAGCGTCGTGCGCGAGCACGTGACGCTGAACCGCTCGATTCACGAGGGAAAGGCGACCGTGATCGGCGCGCGGTGTTTCCTGATGGCGGCGAGCCATGTGGGGCACGACTGCGAGGTGGCGGGCGACGTGGTGTTGGCCAACAACGTGATGCTCGCGGGGCACGTGAGCGTGGGCGCGTATACGTTTCTCGGCGGGGGTTGCGGGGTGCATCAATTCGCGCGCGTCGGCGAGAGCGTGATGGTGAGCGGGCTGGCGCGCATCTCGCGCGATCTGGCGCCGTTTACGATCGTGGCGGAGCGCGATCACGTGAGCGGATTGAACGTCGTCGGCCTGCGGCGGCGCGGGTTTCCGCGCGAGACGATCCGCGAGCTGAAGGAGGCGTTTCGCGCGGTTTATTTGCAAGCCGGCGACATCCGCGCGCTCGCCGCCGCCGCCCTCGCCTCGGGGACTTTTGCCAGTGGGGAGGCGAGGCGGTTCCTGGAGTTTTTCGCCGATGGCAAACGCGGTTTTGCACGCGCGGGGCGAGTGGCGGAAGCGGAGGAGTCGGCGTGAGCGGGGTGGGCGGGCTCCCGCGGCTCGCGTTCACCTGCGGCGATCCGGCCGGCGTGGGGCCGGAGGTGATCGCGGCGTGGCTCGCGGCGGCGGACGCGGCCGAGCTGGAGAGAGTGGAGATTTTCGGGCCGGGTCGCTGGTTGGCGCGGCAGCCGCGCGCGGGTTTTTTTCGGGCGTGTCCGGTGGGCGCGCCGGGTTTTGAGGCGACGCCGGGGCGGCCCGACGAGGCGGGGGCGCGGGTCGCGGACCTGGCGCTGGGCGCGGCGGCGGCGGCGGCGCGCGCGGGCCGGGTGGATGCCGTGGTCACGGGGCCGGTGGCCAAGGTGTGGATGGCGCGCGTGGGCTGGACGCACGCCGGGCAGACGGAGTTTTTCGCGGCGGAGTGGGGCGGCGCGCCGGTCATGGCTTTTTGCGGGGGGCGGCTGCGCGTGGTGTTGGCGACCTGGCATATCCCGTTCGCGTCGGTGCCGGCGGCGCTCACCGCCGACGCGCTGGGGCGGGCGGCGGATGCGGCGGGGGAACTCTGCGCGGCCGAGGGCGTGAAAGGCGAGCCGCGCATCGCGGTATGCGGGCTCAATCCCCACGCCGGAGAGGACGGCCTGCTGGGCGCGGAGGAGCGCGACCGGATCGACCCCATCCTGGACCGGCTTCGCGCCACGCACAGCGGCCTGTCGCGGGCGCTGCCGGGCGACACGGTATTTGGCCGGCAACTACGCGGGGAGTTCGACGCCGTGCTGGCGCTTTACCACGACCAGGGGCTGGCCCCGCTGAAGACGCTGGAGTTCGACCAGGCGGTGAACGTCACGCTGGGCCTGCCGCACGTGCGCACCAGCCCGGACCACGGCACGGGCTTCGACATCGCGGGGCGCGGGCTGGCGTCGGCGACCAGTTTTGCCAACGCGGTGCGCGTGGCGCGCCGGCTGGTCGCCGCGCGCCACTTGCGCTCGGCGCGTTGAGTCGCGAAGGTGTCGCCCATGGATTCCGTTTCTTCCGCCTCTATCGCCGCAATCGCCGAGCCCGTGTCCCCCGTTGGGACGGCGTTGCCCGAGGGGGTGCGCCAAGGCGATGAGCGGCTGGTTAGCCTTACGGCGGCGGCGGGGCGCAAGGTGGCGGCGCTGGTGTCGCGCGAGGCGCTGGGCGAGTATCTGCGCGTGGCGATCTCGGGCGGCGGTTGCAACGGCCTCAGCTACAAATTGCGCTTCGCCTCCACCCCGAAGCGCGGCGACATCCTGGTGCGCTCCGGCGGCGTGCCGGTGATCGTGGACGCCAAGACGGCGCTCTATCTGAAGGGCACGCACATCGACTACTCGAGCGCGTTGATCGCGGGCGGGTTTAAATTCACCAACCCCAACGCCAAGGCCTCCTGCTCCTGCGGCGAGAGCTTTTCGGTGTAGCGAAGACCGCGGCGCGGGGTGGCCGCCGGCGCGACGGGTGGGCGTGCCGAGGTAGGCAATTAACCGACGCGCCAACCGGGCTGTTTTCCTGTTGTCTTTCCTGCGCGGCTGCGCGTTTGTTCCCTCGTTTCCTCAACCCGCACCAAGCTTTATTGATGGCCCTCTCAGCACCCTCCGGCGGTGGCGCTCGTCGCCCCAACCAGCCCTATCAGCGTCGTAACAACGACCCCTTCGCGCATATCAAGCGCAACGACAAGATCCGGGTCCCCGAGATCCGCGTCATCTCTCCGGAAGGCAAGCAGCTCGGCATCATGTTGACCGAGCGAGCCCTGTCCCTCGCGCGCCAGTTTAACCTCGATCTGGTCGAGATGTCGGCCAACGCGATCCCGCCCGTGTGCCGCATCATGGATTTCGGCAAATACATCTACGAGGAGCAGAAGAAGGCCAGCCACGTGAAATCCACGGCGAGCAAACTTAAGGAGATCGAGTTTACGCCGCGCATCGCGAGCAACGACTTCCTCACCAAGATCCGCCACGCCGAGGAGTTTCTCGATCATGGGAACAAGGTGAAATTCCGCCTCAAGTTCCGCGGTCGCGAGATGGCGCACACCGAGATCGGATTCGAGGTCATGAAAAAGGCGCTCGATGAGATCGCCGGCATGGGCCACGCCGACTCGACGCCGAAGCTCATGGGCAAACAGATCAACGTGATGATCACCCCGCATCCGACCAACAAGCGGAAGCGCAAGTACACCCTTCAAGTCAACGAGGAGGCCATCGACGACACCGGCAAGGGCGAGAACGATCACGAAGACGAGGCGGAAGAGGCGCGCAAGTAAACCCGGCCTTGCCGTCAGGCTCGGATCGAGGTCGTTTTCGTGTCTGATTCCCCCCGCTTTTTCCACCGCGAGCCGTTTTTGCGGCTCGCGGGTCTTTTGCGCTCGCGCGACGGGCGGCTTGCCGCCTGCGCGGCGCTGGTGCTTGCGCTGATTTTGGTCTCGGTGCTGCTGGCGGGCGGCGGCCCCGGGACCCCGGAGGAGGAGGCCTATTGGCGCAAACGCGGGGAACTCAAGCCCGGCGAAACCGCCGCGCCCGCGACCTACGAAATCCACGGCGTGGGCTACACGGAAGCGGCCCCGTTTTTCGCCCGACTCGGCTTTAAAGGCGTCGCGGATGCGGCCACGCAAACCCTCACCCTCACCGGGTCCGCCAGCGAACTCGTGTTAACCGCCGAGACGCGCGAGATTCGCCTCAACGGACTGCGGGTTTTTTTGGGTGAGGCGGTGCTTATGCACGAAGGCGGGCTGGTGGTCGCCACGCGGGACCTGGATCGGTTTCTGATGCCTATTTTGCGCCCGGTGCGCTTCACCCCGCGCCGCCTGCGCACCATCGTTCTCGACGCCGGGCATGGCGGCAACGACACCGGCGCGCAAAACAAGAAGCACAAGCTCGACGAAAAAGTCTTCGCCCTCGACATCGCCCAGCGGCTCGAACGCCTGCTCGCGCAAGATCCTTGGCGCGTGGTCATGACGCGCAGCGAGGATAAGTTTGTCGCCCTCGCGGAACGCGCCGAACTGGCGCGCAAGGCCGAGGCGGATCTTTTTATCAGCATCCATTTCAACGCCGTGGCCAACAACCCCGCCGTGCGCGGCACCGAGACCTACGTGCTGACCCCGCAGTATCAACGATCCACCTCCTCGGCGAAAAATACGCCCGAGGACCAGACCGCCCACCCCGGCAACGCCCACGATGCGTGGAGCGCCGTGCTGGGCTACCACATGCACCGCCAGTTGCTGGGCAAACTCAAGACCGAGGATCGCGGCTTGAAACGCGCGCGTTTCGCCGTGCTGCGCCTGGTGGATTGCCCGGCGGTTTTGCTGGAGGCCGGTTATCTGTCCAACGATACCGAGGCTGCGCGCATCGCGGAGGAGGCGTATCGCGCCCGGATCGCCGAGGCGATGTATGTGGCCGTGCATGCCTACGACGCGTGGGCCGAGGCGGCGGGACGCTGAGAGGCTGGCGGTATAGGGCGGGGTCGCTACACCACGCCGCTCCGAGCACGAGGTCTTCCTGGGCGAGCCGAAGGAAAGCGGGGTGCGGCGACCCCGCCCTACACGCGGTGCATTTGCGCGGTGCATTTTTCACTTTCCAAACCCAGCGCGGTCTTATCTTATAAATCTTTATAAGTTTACTCAACATATGAGAGACGCCGATAACCTGCATCCGATTTTCGACCGCGTTTTACCGCGGGCGGACAAGCAGGTCCGGCTCGGGCAAAGGGGTTTGGTAGTATGGCTTTATGGACTTTCCGGCTCGGGAAAAAGCACGCTTGCCATCGCATTGGAGCGTCGGCTGCACGCGGACGGTTTTGCGACCCAATTGCTCGACGGCGACAACATCCGCACCGGGCTCAATCGCGGGCTGGGGTTCTCCGACACGGATCGCGCGGAAAACATTCGCCGCATCGCCGAGGTCGCCAAACTCCACGCTCAGGCGGGTTTGGTGACCTTGTGTTCGTTTATTACCCCGCTACGCGCGTTGCGGGCGTCAGCGCGTGAAATCATCGGCGCGCCAGACCTGATGGAAGTTTACGTAAAAGCCAGCTTTGCGACCTGCGCCCGGCGCGATCCCAAGGGACTTTACGCCAAGGCGGCGGCCGGCGGGGTGGGGCAGTTTACGGGCAAAGACTCGGTGTTCGAGGAACCGGACGCCACCGCCGGAAGCGCCGAGGCGGGCACGCTGGTGCTCGACACCGAGGCGGCTGCCGCCGAGGCGTGCCTCGCCACCCTTCACGCGGCGATTTTGCCTCGCATCCGTCTCACGGGCTTGGGCTGCTGATCACCTGGGCGAGGCCGTTCAACCTTTGCCGTCCGCGCTTCGACATTCGTCATAAATCACTAGTTATTCGTCATATCTCCTTTTCCTCCATGTCTTCCTACAACCTCACCCACCTGGCCCAGCTCGAGCACGAGGCGATCTTCGTCCTGCGCGAGGTTGCCGCGCAGTTCGAGCGCCCGGCGCTGCTCTTCTCCGGCGGCAAGGACTCCATCGTGATGGCGCGCCTCGCTCAGCGTGCGTTTGCCCCGGCCAAGATCCCGTTCCCGCTCGTCCACATCGACACCGGGCACAACTTCGCCGAAGCCATCGAGTATCGCGACTGGTTCGCCGCCGACGTGGGCGCGCGCCTCGTCGTCCGCTACGTCGAGGACTCGATTAAGGCTGGCCGTTGCCAGGAGGAAAAAGGCCCCAACCCCTCGCGCAACGGTCTCCAGACCGTCACGCTGCTCGATACCATCGAGGAGTTTAAGTTCGACGCCTGCCTCGGTGGCGCGCGCCGCGACGAGGAAAAGGCCCGCGCCAAGGAGCGTTTCTTTTCCCACCGCGACGAGTTCGGCCAGTGGGATCCGAAGAACCAGCGCCCCGAGCTGTGGAACCTCTTCAACGGTCGCAAAAACCCCGGCGAACACTTCCGTGTTTTCCCGCTTTCCAACTGGACCGAGATGGACGTCTGGCAATACATTGCGCGCGAGAAACTTACCATCCCCTCGATTTACTACAGCCACACCCGCCGCATCGTGAATCGCAACGGTGTGCTGCTGGCCGAGTCGCCTTACATCACGCTGCTTGAGGGCGAACGTTACGAGGAGCGCGTGGTGCGCTACCGCACAGTCGGCGACAGCACCTGCACCGGCGCGGTCGAGTCGCCCGCCGCCACCCTCGCCGAGGTCATCCAAGAAGTCGCCTCCGCCCGCGTCACCGAGCGCGGCACCCGCGCCGACGACAAACGCTCCGAGAGCGCCATGGAAGACCGCAAGAAGGCCGGGTATTTCTGAGTCGAGGAGCCCAGGGGCCGAGGAGTGGACAATCTCTTGGCCCGCGTGACTTCGCTTCGCCGAATCTTAACCGACATCCTTCTGTTTTTATAGCAGTCCCGACTCCTCGCCTCCTCGACCGCATCGACTTCTCGACTTCTCGACTTTGAAAATGACCGCCTCCGCTCCCGTTCACACCGACGAACATTACCTCTCCATGGACCTCCTCCGTTTCACCACGGCGGGCTCCGTGGACGATGGCAAATCCACTCTCATCGGCCGCCTCCTCTACGACTCCAAGGCCATCTTCGAGGACACCCTCGAAAACCTGGAGCGCGTCACCGAGCAGCGCGGCGAGGAAAACCTCAACCTCGCGCTCCTCACCGACGGCCTTCGCGCCGAGCGCGAGCAGGGCATCACCATCGACGTCGCCTACCGCTACTTCGCCACGCCCAAGCGCAAGTTCATCATCGCGGACACGCCCGGCCATATCCAATACACGCGCAACATGGTGACCGGCGCCTCCACCGCCAACCTCGCCATCATCCTCATCGACGCGCGCAAAGGCGTCATCGAGCAGACCTGCCGCCACTCCTTCATCGCCTCGCTCCTCGGCATCCCGCACGTCATCGTGGCGGTCAACAAGATGGACCTCGTGGATTTCTCCGAGGCGCGCTTCAACGAGATCGTCGCGCAGTACTCCCAGTTCGCTTCGCGGCTCAATATCCCCGACATCAAGTTCATCCCCATCAGCGCCTTGCATGGGGACAACGTCGTGGATAAGTCCGCGCGCACCCCATGGTATCAGGGCGGCGCGCTGCTCTATACCTTGGAAACCATCTACATCGGCAGCGATCTGAACCACATCGACCCGCGTTTCTCGATCCAGACGGTCATCCGGCCCAACAGCGATGCGCACCACGATTTTCGCGGCTTTGCCGGGCGCGTCGCCGGCGGCGTGTTCAAACCCGGCGACGATATCGTGACGCTTCCCTCCGGCCTGCCCGCCAAAATCAAATCCATCCACGGACCCGAGGGCGAATTGACCGAGGCCTTCGCGCCCATGTCGGTCGCCATCACGCTCGACCGCGAGGTCGACAGTTCGCGCGGCGACCTCTTCGCAAAGCCCCTCAACCAGCCCGCCGTCACCCAAGACATCGAGGCCATGGTGTGCTGGTTCTCGCCCAAGCCCCTCGCCCTCGGCGGCAAATACATCGTGCGCCACGCCACCCGCGAGACGAAATCGGTGATAAAAGCCGTTCGCTACAAGGTGGATATCAACACGCTGCACAAAAAAGAGGACGACCTCGCCATCGGCATGAACGACATTGGCCGCATCCACGTGCGCACCGCCGTGCCGCTGATGATCGACCCGTATAAACGCAACCGCACCACGGGCAGTTTCATCCTCATCGACGAGTTTACCAACGCCACCGTCGGCGCCGGCATGATCCTGTGGCCGGACGGCGGCGAGCGGTCCCAGGTCGGTCAGTTCGCCGACATGGGCGGGCTCTGACCGGCCGCCGCAGCGGTTGGTGAGCGCGCCTCGTCCGCCGTCGTGAGACGGCCGGCCCGGCACGCGTTCCTGCCGCGCGGGGGTGACCGGAAGTGATGTTAGCGGCTCGAAAGTAGGAAGCGGCAGGGGCGTCCATGAAACCATGAACTCCTAGGCTGGAAACGGCAGTCGGATCGAGTCGTCTGGCGCAACCTGTTGGCCGCCGCCGCCCGCGTAAAACCGCTCTCGGCACTCGC
>JBBRHC010000090.1:0-11487 GCA_038223295.1 Opitutales bacterium | reverse complement strand
GGCGCGGTCGAGTTCGCCGTCCTCCGCCCCCGCCGCCTGGCGCACCGCCGCCGCCGCCGGCACCACGCCGCCCGCGAAACGGTTGGTCATGTTGAGCGTGCGGTTCACGAGGTTGCCGAGGTTGTTCGCTAGCTCGCTGTTATAGCGGGCGAGGAACTGGTTGAGCGAAAAATCGCTGTCCTGGCCCACGCTCATCTCACGGATCATAAAAAAGCGCAACGCGTCCACGCCGTACTGGTCGGCGAAGGCCATAGGCTCCACGAAGTTGCCCGTGCTCTTCGACATTTTCGCGCCGTTGATCGACCACCACCCGTGCGCCAGGATGCTCTTCGGCGTCGGCAGCCCGAGCGCCTTGAGCATGATCGGCCAATACACCGCGTGCGGCGGCACCAGGATGTCCTTGCCGATGACGTGAAAATCCGCCGGCCAGATGCCCTCCTTGCCCTCCACCGCCGAGAAATAGTTCACCAGCGCATCGAACCACACGTAGGTCACATACCCCGCGTCGAAGGGCAACGGGATGCCCCACTCCAGCCGCTCCCGGGGCCGCGAGATGCAAAGATCGTTCAACGGCTCGGCGAGAAACTCCAGCACCTGCTTCTGCCGATAACGCGGGAAAATGAAGCTGTCGTTGTCCTTTAAAAACTGGATCAACCACTCCTGGTATTTCGCGAGCCGGAAGAAGTAGTTCGACTCCGTAATCTCCGTCACCTCGCCAAACAATTCCGGCCACGAGCCGTCCGGCAGGCGGTCCTTCTCTTGCAGAAACTGCTCCTGCCGAGTGGAATAAAAGCCCTTGTACTCCGCCTTGTAGACTTCGCCCTGATCGAATAGCTGCTGGAGCAGACGCCGCACCACGTCCTTGTGGCGCGCCTCGGTCGTGCGGATGAAGTCGTCGTTGGATACGTCCAGCTTCACGCACATCGCGCGGAATTCCTCGCTCACCGCATCGCAGAACGCCTGCGGATCGATCCCGCGTTTCTTCGCACTCTGCTGCACCTTTTGCCCGTGCTCATCAACCCCGGTAAGGAAGTAGACCTGGTCGCCCATCAGCCGGCGGAACCTCGCGATTACGTCCGTCAGCACCTTTTCGTAGGCATGCCCCAGGTGCGGCGAACCGTTCACGTAGTCGATCGCGGTCGTGATGTAGAAAGTCTTCATGGGCTGAACCGCGAAAACAAAACCGCCCCCCCGCGCTTGTCGAAGGTTTTGACGCCCCTCCGCGCGCCCGCCACCCTGCTCCTACGCGCATGGGCTCCTTCCTTCGTCTCTCCGTTTTCATCCTCGCCCTCGGCGCCCTCGCCGCCGGCACCGCCGCCATGCTCCTGCGCGAACGCCAACGCGAGGCCGCCCTCGAGCGCCTCCTGCTCGCCCCGCCCGCCGCCCCCGCACCCGAACCCGCCGCTCCTGCCGCCGCTCCCGCCGACACCCTGCTAGCCCTCCGCGAACACCACGACCGCACCCAGCGTTCCATCCTGCTCTTCGCCGGCCTTGCCCTCGGCTGCGTTATCGTCCTCGCCGTCATCCCCACCCGCGCTCCCGCCGCTCCCGCCGGCCCGGCCCCCGACGCCGCGCGCACCGAGATGAGGGGGCTCGAAACCCTCGCCCGCGCCACCGCCGCCCAGAGCCTGGAACTCGACCACGAGCGCGAGGCCCGCCACCGCAGCGAACAGGATCTCCACCTCCAGCAGGTCCTCGCCAACCACACTCTCCAGGACAAAGTCCGCCTCGGTCGCGACTTGCACGACGGCCTCGTGCAGACTCTCTACGCCACCGGCCTCGTCCTGGAAACCGCCACCCAGCGGCTCACCGCCACCCCGATCTCCACCTCCGCGCCCGCCGAGGCCGCCCGCCTCATCGACCGCGCCAAGACCACCCTTAACGTCGCCATCCGCCAGGCCCGCGGCACCATCGGCGACCTCACGCCCGATGCGCTCGACCAGCAAAATTTTCCCGACGCCGTCGCCGCGCTGCTCGACCACCTCGACGGCGAGCGCCTGCGCGAACGCCAGATCACGCTCTCGCCCGACCTCCCCGTTTTCGCCGAGCCGCTCCGCACCGAGCTGCTGCAAATCATCCGCGAATCCACCAGCAACGCCCTCCGCCACGGCGGCGCCACCCGCCTTGAGATACTTTTCGCCCCCTTGTCCGACACCCTGCTTCGGCTGGTTATCCGCGACGACGGTTGCGGCTTCGATCCCGCCGCCATCACCCGGGGCCACGGCCTGGACAACCTCGCCGCGCGCGCTCGCGCGCTCGGCGCCACCCTCGATATCGACGCCGCCCCCTCCCGCGGCACCGCCATCACGCTCACCCTCCCCGCACCCGCCAAAGCGGATCTGGTTTAGAGACTTCCCCGGCGCGTTTTCCCTGTCATAGCGTATCCCCATGGGCACCTCAACCACCGTCCGCTCCGTCGCCCCGCCCCCCGCCCTGCGCCTCGCCTTGGTGGACGACAGCGAATTGGTGCGCCTCGGGCTCCGCACCCTTCTGGAAAACCAACCGGACTTCGAGATCGTCGGCGAGGCGGCCACCGCGCGAACCGCCCGCGAGCTTCTGGTGGAGCACCACGCGGACGTGGTCCTGCTCGACATACGTTTGCCCGACTCGACCGGCCTCGATGTTTGCCGCTATTTGCAGATTCACGCGCCCGAGACCCGCGTCATATTCCTGACCTCCGTCGGTGACGCCCATACCGTGGACGAGGCCATTCGCGCCGGTGCCCACGGTTATCTGCTTAAAGAAATCGATGCCGCCGCCCTCATCCGCGCCATCCGCACCGTCGCCGCCGGAGGTTCTATTTTGGACCATGCCATAACCTCCCGTGTTTTCACCCTCGTAAAAACTCAAGGCAACCGTCCCAACCTGGAAAAACTCTCCATCCAGGAAACCAAGGTGCTCGCCCTGATCGCCGCTGGCAAAACTAACAAAGAGGCGGCACAAGCCCTTGGCTTGGCGGAGAAAACGGTGAAAAACTATTTGAGCACCGTATTCGAAAAACTGCAGGTCACCAGCCGCGCCCACGCCGCCGCCATATACGCCCAAGACTCGCGGCCCAGAACCGACCAGTAAAGCCGACTCACCGCTAGTGCCAAATGGCCCTAGTGTTTCCGGGACCATTTGTGGGCCCGATGCCACTGCCCTAAAACGAAGACATCATCTAGAATGTCTCCACGATGCCCCTCCAATTCCCTCCGAATCAGATCCCGGCCGAGTCTGTTTCCAAACGATTAAGCGGCCTCACCTTGATCGAGGTCATGGTCGCCTCCGCCATACTCGGCGTGGTGGTGGCAGGCAGCCTCGCCGCTTTGCTACAATCCCGAAGGCTGACCGAAGGCAGCATCTACCAAAGCGCGGCGACCACCGTGGTCCAAGGTTACCTCGAGCAAATCAAGGAGACGGCGATAGACCAAATCCCTTATTATTCCGGGACCACGCTGATACCCGGCTCCGAAAACGATCCCATCGTCGGGGTGAGCAGTACCAAACGCAGACTGGCGATCAAGACCCTGCTTAACAACACCGATGTGGACTCGATAGGTGCCACAAATGGCGAAACCATAACCGATTTCTTGCTCATCTCCTCCGGTAATCCGATCAACCCAAAGACTATGGTCCCCAATGGTCCCGTCCCTGCGGGCGTGGAGGAGAACCTAAAGGTGATCGACTTGAATAAAACGGCCAGCAAAGGCGACGATCTCCGTATCCGCCTCTGGGTCTGGGTGCAGGACGCATCCAACACTGGAATCGATGCCACGAGCGTTCGCTCCATCACCATCGTTTATCAATGGGCTCACAACGACGGACGGAAAACCCGCTGGTTCGTGAGTTCAACGCGTTCCCTAAGGTCCGCCGTCCGATCTTTCTAACCATGAAAAAAAACACCACCCAGCCCCGCGCCGGATTCACCTTGCCCGAAATCCTCATCACCATGGGGATTTCCGTTCTGGTTACGGGCAGCACGCTCGTATTCTTTTTATATGCGCTTAATATCTTCTACTATGACGCGGCGAAAAACCTGGTAAATAGAGATATACGAAAATTCACCAGCGAGTTGTCCGACAACGCAACCGATGCCAATTATTTTCAAATATACCCCAATTTCAGCAATCGCACCGCCACCACCGGCACCATCACGACGTCGACAAACCTGGTGGACAGACAATCCGGGGACATGCTCGTACTTATTTACAAGGACCGCAATAACGTCGATACCGTGAATCGAATAGTCGGCTACTACCGGGCGCCCGTCCAGATCAATAATGTCTCCAGCGAAGGGCCGGTCCGCAAATTCGATATCCGCTTCAACCCCGGGGTCGACGCGACAACAACCCAGATCCACACTCTCCTCCCCGCTTCGTCCACCTACTCCACCAACCCCGAGGTCATCGAATTATCCAAGGGACTGTCCAGTGGCCGTCTGTTTTACAACGATCGCGGCAGAAATATATTGGTGAATGGCGAAATCATCAAGCGAGGCGGTCGAGGAGGCACTCGCTACGAATACGCCACCAACACTTATAATTTCACGGTCTCCCCCCGCGGATAAATTTAATCCACGCACACCCAAATGCATCCCAACTCCTGTCCACTCCACCTCCGCCCCAGACGCGGATCCACCCTCATCGTCGTCACGATGATTTCTTCGGTCATCCTTCTGCTCATCGGCTCCATGCTTTCGTTCGCCTTAAGTGAACGCCGGATGAATATTCGCCACGCCGCACGCCTCGAGGCGCGAAATGCCGCCGAATCGCTAGTTGAGTTCGGGGCGGCCCAAATTCGGCAAAAATACGAGACCCGCGGCTCGTTTACATTAAACCCGAACGGCCTCGACGCTCTCCGGCAACCCCCGCAAAGCTTTTGGTCCGGCACCAATGTCGTCACCACCGTCTCCAATCTCACCGGCACGTCGGCACCTTCTGTATCTTCCCGTGATCTGGAACTGGTCGGAGGAACGGAGAGGACAGTCGCGACAGCGGGCAGCCCCAATTATTTCTTCAATCCCGCGGATCCAGCTAACGTAAACGACCCCTTGAGAAACAGGTGGGTCAATCGCCGTGATGTCACCGTCATCGCCCGGGCCAGCGTGATCCCATCCACCGGAGGTCCCCCCGTCTCAGCCTACGTGGGACAAACTATTTCGATTCGAGGCGCACCGCTCTTCGCCCACGCCATATTCTACAACATGGACCTCGAGATTTTCAACGGTCCCATCATGAACATACCCGGACCGGTTCACACCAATGGTAACCTCTACGTCTACCCGAACGCTCAACTAAATTTCCGAGGAAACGTGACGGCCACCGGGAAAATATTTAAAGCGAAAAAACCCGGCGATAACACTTCGGACGGTAACTCGGCGGCGGGCCGAAACGGCTCCATCAATTTCTTAAATCGTGCGGGCACACTTGTTAACCTGCAAGGTCAAGATGCCACGATCAATTCCGGCCCCGCCTTCTGGCGCGATGCGACCGGAGGCACGGGCACTAACGGCACCTCATTCGCCAATTTCGCCGCCAACGCTTCTCAGGTATGGAACGGGTTTCTGCAAACCGGCGATCATGGCATTCAGAACTACACTCCGGCCGCGATCGGCAGATATGTGGAAGATCCGACCCCCAACAACGGTGTGGACAACTCAGTCAACACCGGTCGTCTTATCATCGAGCCTCCCCGTATTCCAAGTACCAGCGATGCCAATTACGCCCTGAAACTTGAGGTGGAAAAACAAAAATACTCAAATATGGCCGGTATTTACATTACGGTAAATCCCGATACCCGAGCCATCACCGCCGAAAGCAGAGGCCTTAACGACGATCAATCGTTCAAACCCGTAAAGACTCTCACTTTACCGACTAACGACCGTTTGATTAAATACAACGCCTACGTTGAATCCGTGGGGAGTGCGGGTGTTGTGGTCGATGGTGGCATGTATGATCACCATCGCGGCAAAGCCTTGGATTTGGTGGAAGTCGACATCCAAGCGTTGCGAGAAGTCGTCGTCGAGTTGCAAAAAACCGGAGGCTTTATACCACAAAACGCGCTGGGGAATTTGGCCCCTTCTGACTGGAACGGCATCATATACGTGGATGTCTTAGGCGGGCCCACCACGCGAGTTGTAGACGAATCATCCTTCCTGCCGGCCGGAAGCACCATTGCCGGCACCATGCCCAGGAACGACAGGACGTCGGTGAGATTGATCAATGGCGCGGGCCGGGTGCCCACTTTCGGCAAGGATCCGGGCCTTACCGTGGCCAGCAATGCTCCCATTTATGTCAGAGGCCATTATAATGCCGACGGAATCACGGCTAGTAATTCCGCCACTCTACCCGAGGCTGGCGAACAACCGGCGGCAATCGTGTCCGATGCGATAACAGTGTTATCCCCAAACTTTGATGATAAATCTAGCCGGCGCTCTAGAAACCCCAGTTCTACCGGCACCGTGGAGGTGGCGGCTGCTTTTCTCATGGGCATATCGCCAACTAACAAGAACGGCACGGGTAATACATCCGGTGGCGCGCATAACATCGTTCGTTTCCTTGAAGACTGGGGTAGCCATCCAACTTGGTTTCGCGGCTCCTTGGTATCTCTTTTCGAAAGCCGGGTCTTCACCGAGCCGCATGGTAACGGCTATTACTCGCCCCCGGTTCGAAACTGGGGATTCAATCAACTTTTTGCCAACGGCGTTTACCCGCCGGGCACCCCTCGCGTCCTGTCCTATGCCCGGGTAAACTTTGTTGATATGACTGCGGCGGAATACAAAGCCGCGCGCGATTCGTATAACTGGCGGTAAATACCATCCTGGCTCGACTCACAGCGTCGCCTCCGCCTCCACGCCCATTCGCGCCCGGCAGAACGCCACGATATCCGCCGCCAGCGGCGCGCGCCACTCCCGCCGTCCCAGCCCCTCGGCGTTGCCCTGTAGCTCGATTCGAGCGCAGTGCAGCGCCTGGCGCTCCAGGAGCAGCCGCTCGGCCAGCGCCGGTGTCCAACCATGGTCGATAAACTCCAAATAACACCGCGCATCGGGCCCGTAGATCTTGTCGCCCACCACCGGGTAGCCCAGCCACTGAGCATGCGCCCGGATCTGGTGCTTGCGCCCCGTCTCGATTCGCACCTCCGCCAACGTAAATCCTCGCGCCACCACGAGAGGGCGGAAATGTGAGCGAGCCTCCTTCCCGTCCGCCCGCACCGTCGTTTTGACGAACACCGGGCTGTGCTCGTCGTCCCCCAGCGGCTGATCCACCGATACTGCCCCAGCTAGTTCCCCCACCAGTACCGCCAGGTAGGTCTTATGGATACGTCTCGCCTGCATTGCCTTTTGCAACCGGCTCGCCGCGCGCTCCGTCTTGGCAAACAACACCACCCCACTCGTCTCCCGATCAAGGCGAAACACGAGGTGAGCTTTTTCCAAGCCGCGCCCCGCCTTTACCGCCCCCGCCAGACTCGACCACGGCCCCGCCTTCGAGGGATGACACACCACGTCGCCCGGTTTGTTAATCGCCAGCGCCACCTCGTCATCCTCCAGGACCCACGCCGCCAGCTCCTCCGGCGCGATCATACGCACCCGGCTGGTGTCCTGCTCGCGTCGGGGCCACGCGCAGACCCGCAGCCGGCCGCCATACGTGCCATCGTCACCCGCCGCCGCGTCCACCGATTTCGACTCGCTCAAACCCCGCCCTCCGCCGCCACTTTACTCAGGCGAAACTTCGCCAGCACCACCGCCCCGATGCGCGCCGCCCACGGCTTGGGCACCCGCGCGGCCACCGCCGCCATCATCCAGTTCGCCCACCCGCACACCACTTGGCCGCGCCCGCGCGCCAGCGCGTGCAACATTTCCAGCACCACCTCGTCGCAAGTCTGGCCCCAGCGGTCGCTCACCGCGCCTTGTTTCAAACCCGCGCGTTTAAAAAACTCCGTCGCGGTCGGCCCCGGACACACCGCCAGCGCCCGCACCCCCGACCCCCGCAAGTCTTCGTTCAAGGCCAGGCTCCAGTGCAGTAGAAACGCCTTCGTCGCCCCGTAGGTCGCCAGATAGGGCGTCGGTTGAAACGCCGCCGTGGACGCGATATTCACCACCGCCCCGCCGCGCCGTTTCAGCTCCGGCAGGAGCCTGGCTGTCAGGTCCACCACCGCGCGCACATTGACGTCGATCATCCCAAGCTGATGTTCTCGCGGCACCTCGTCCACGCGGCCGTAGCCCCCGAAGCCGCTGTTATTGACCAGCATCGCCTTACCCTGCGGCGCCGCGTGGCGCAGAAAACTAATGACTTCCTCCGCCGCCCCCGCGAGCGCGGTCTCCGAGCTCAAATCCACCGGAACATGGCGCAGCTTAAGCTGACTCAAAAAACCTTCCGGCCTGCGCCGGGAAAGGTTGCAAATGATCACCTCCGGATTCAGCCTCGTCACGTGTTCGATACACGCCTTCCCTATTCCGGAGGAGCCCCCCGTCACGATGATGACGGAATACTTGGACAACACCTCACGAAGCGCACGCATGGTGATGGCTTCGCACTCATTCTGGCCAAGGTAAACCCAGATCCCATAGACATCATGAATCACACCCACGACCTGATCGTATCCGGCATCCACCTCGAACTGACTCCCTCGTTGAAGCAGTTCGTTCATGAAAAAGTTGACCGTCTTTTCCGTCACGAGGAGCGGATCATCCGCCTACGCGTGGAGCTCGAGTGCGACCTAAAGCAAGACGTCGCCCACCGCTTCACCGCGAAAGGCCACATCGCGATTAACGGCCCCGACATGAACGCCTCCGTCACCACCGACGAGTGCCACAAAGCCGTCGCCCTCCTGGTGGACAAGCTTGATCGCATGCTCACCCGCCGCGCCCAGCTCTTTAAGGCCAAGCGCCACCAGCCCGTGCAAGCCGCCCTCGGCGACACCGCCTAACCCGCATCGCGGACGGCGCCGCACCGGCGCCTCCGCCTTCGCACCGCGCCCTCCGGCGCGACGAGCCTTTTTTCCCTCGGGTGTCGGGGTCAGGACACCAAACCCGAAGACCCGCCGCCCCTTCCTTGGCCACGGCGGGTTTTTTATGCCCGCCTGTCGTCCCGGTTTGCTACTCGTCACCGGCGGTAGCCAAACAAAAAACCCGCAAGGCGCTGGCCAAGGGGGCTTAAAAATGGTGCAGCTGTAGGGAGTCGAACCCCAAACCTTCTGATCCGTAGTCAGACGCTCTATCCAATTGAGCTACAGCTGCGCGATGGGAGGCGAGAAGAAGCAAGGTCGGCGAAAACAGCGCAAGCGCTTTTTCCAAAAAACTACTTTTTCCACAGCACAAGCGGCTGTGTATGGCGGGGTCGCCGCACCTCGCCGGGTAAGCGTCCCCCGCGCATGTGCGCGAGCGGGCGTCCCCCACGACCGTATCGTTCCCACTTCATCCGTCTCGCTCCCACGCCATCCGACACCCCGCCGCCAAAAGATGATCCGAAACCGAAGATTGAAAACCCGCCCCCCGCGCCCAACTTATCCTCCCTTAAACTGTGGCCACCAAATCCAACGCCTCCGCTGCCAGCGCTCCCAGCGCCCCCGCCCCCAGCTTCGAGGACGCCATGCAGCGCCTCGAAACCATCGTGGAGGCCATGGAGGCCGGCGACGTGCCACTCGCCGACCTCCTGGCGAAATTCGAGGAAGGCAGCAAACTCCTCTCCCTTTGCGAAAAACGCCTCCAGTCCGCCGAACTTCGCATCGATCAACTCAAACGCCAAAAAGACGGTTCCTCCACCACCGAGCTCTTCGCCACCTCGCCTCGTCCCGACGCCGAATAATCGTCCCGTCCCCAACTTTTCCCTCCGTGCCCGACTCCGCCTCCTCCCTCGCCTCGCCGTCCTCATCGGGACCCGACGCCCCCCGCCTGCTCGATTTAATACGCTCGCCCGACGACGTCAAAGGCCTATCCTCCACGCAGTTACCACAACTTGCCGCCGAGATTCGCGAGGAACTTATCCGTGTAACCGCCCGCAATGGTGGCCACATCGGCCCAAACCTCGGGGTGGTCGAACTCACCATCGCCCTCCACCGCGTTTTTTCCACCCCCCGGGATAAATTCGTCTTCGACGTCGCTCATCAGGGCTACGTTCACAAGCTGCTCACCGGTCGCCTCGCCGACCTTCAGAAAGTGCGCCAGACTGGCGGCGCCTCCGGCTTCCTCAACCGCGACGAAAGCCCCCACGACTCCTTCGGCGCCGGCCACGCCGGCACCGCCCTCTCCGCCGCCCTCGGCATGGCCACCGCGCGCGACCTCGCCGGCACCGACGAACACATCGTCGCCCTCTGCGGCGACGCCGCCTTCACCTGCGGCATCACCCTGGAGGCGCTCAACAACATCGTCTCCTCCACCAAACGCCTCGTCGTCATCCTCAACGACAACGAGTGGTCCATCGCCCGCAACGTCGGCGCCATCGCCAAATACCTCACCAAACTCTCCACCAACCGCACCTACAACAAGGTCCACCACGACGTGGAAAAGTTCTTCCTCGGCCTGCCCGGCGGGCACGACATGAACCGGCTCTGGAACAAGTGGAAACGCGAGACCAAGGATTTCTTCGTCGAGTCCTCCCTCTTCGAGAAATTCGGCCTCCGCTACATCGGCCCCATCAACGGCCACGACCTTGACGAGTTGATAAAGAGCCTGGAATTCGCCCGCGACACCGACACGCCCATCCTGCTCCACGTTATCACCGAAAAGGGCCGCGGCCTCGACGCCGCCCGCGCCCAACCGGAAAAATTTCACGGCCTCGGCGCCTTCGACCCCACCACCGGCGAGGCCAAATCCTCCCCCGCCGGCTCCCCGCCCAACTACCAAGACGTCTTCGGTCGCGCGCTCGTGCGCCACGCCACCGCCAACCCCAAGGTCGTGGGCATCACCGGCGCCATGCCCAGCGGCACCGGGCTCAACCACCTCGCCGCCACCGTCCCGCGCCAGTTTTTCGACGTCGGCATCGCCGAGGAACACGCCGTGCTCTTCGCCGCCGGCCTCGCCACCCAGGGTTTTCGCCCCGTCGTCGCCATCTACTCCACCTTCCTCCAACGCGCTTACGACAACATCATCCACGACGTCGCCCTGCAAAACCTGCCCGTCACCTTCTGCCTGGATCGAGCGGGCCTCTCGCCCAACGACGGCCCCACCCACCACGGCCTCTTCGACGTCGCCTACCTGCGCTCCGTGCCGCGCGTCGTCGTCATGGCCCCGCGCGACGAACACCTGCTCTCCGCCATGCTCGACACCGCCCTCGCCCTCGACGGCCCCGCCTTCATCCGCTACCCGCGCGGCGCCGGCACCGGCGCTCCCGCCCCTGCGGGCCTGGCCGCGCCGCTGCCCATCGGCAAAGCCGAGCTGCTCCGCCCCGGCGCAGACGTGGTGCTTTGGGCGCTCGGCACCATGTGCGCCGATGCCCTGGCCCTGGCCGAAAAACTCGCCGCCGCCGAAGGCCTCACCGTCGGCGTGGTCGACGCCCGTTTCGCCAAACC
>JBBRHC010000089.1:0-11632 GCA_038223295.1 Opitutales bacterium | reverse complement strand
GGCGGAACCAACGCCCGGCAGGAGTAACAAAGGCGTCGTCAAGAGTTGCTCGGGGTTCGTGGTGAGGATCACGCTCAGACCGAGCGAGCGGAAGAGGCGATTGAGCGAACCGATGTTACCGACGCCGCAATCAAGGATGTGGATCGTGGACATGCGCGAAAATCAGAGCAGGCCGTAACCGGTGCGAAAGCGGCGGACCGGGCGCGAACCGGAGAGTTCGAACAGGGCGGGGTTGGCGAATTTTTTCACGTGGGTCCAGAACTCCGGCTCGGGTATCTCGATGTAGCGGCAAAAAGAAGCCAAGTAATGGGAACCGCAGGCCTGGTCGAAACGCTCGGCGTGAGCGATGCCCTCCTCGCGGGTCATCTCTCCCCGGCGGATCAAGGTGTTGGCCTGTTCGGTGCCGCGGGAGAAGCCGAGCTTGTAGAATTTAAGCAGGTTATTAACCACGGTCCAATCCTCGTCCACCATGCTGGTAGCGTAGCGGTCGCCGGTTAGCTCCGGGCCATCTTTACGCCCTCGAAAGCCGTGAGTGATGGCAACAGCGGAGTTACTGCTGTCGGACCAATCCGGCCAGGCCGGCCCGAGGAAAACGGTCTCCACTCCGGCTCGGGTTCGGGCCTCGGGCGAGGGAAACCGGTAGGGCGACAACCGCCGGTCGTCGCCGACAATCTCGCGAAACCAGCCAAGGTCGCCGCCTGCGAGCGTGTTGGTGTTTACCAGATTGCGCCCATCCCAGATCGAGTTGCCCAAGCTCCCCGTGTCGCCGACCTGCAAAGCCGGATTTTCGCCCCAGAGGATTAGTTTGATGCCCTTCTCGATCGCCACCTGGGGCACCCCGGCGGACAGGCACATCTCGGTGGCTTTGCACCAATTCGCGAAACGAAAAAACGCGGCCTTTACCAGTTCGCGCGAGAGCCTCGGTGCCGGGCCGAGCACGAGCGTGTCGAAACCCAGCGCGATCAGGTTACCTAGGTTGTCGGCCCCGGTTTGCGCGATCTGCCGCGGCGGGTAGGCGACGGAAACCAGCAGCGGGTTAAGCCCCAACTTCTCGCGCACCCAGAGAGCCTGGCGGGTGCTGTCTTTCCCGCCGCTCACCCCCACGATGCACTGCCAGCGCTTGTTGCGGTGGTTGCGAACCTTGTGATCCACGATGTGCTTCAACTCCGAAAACCGCGCCTCGAAATTAACCTGCCCGAAGTTACTGTAAAATTCGCATGCCGTGCACACGCCATCGTCGTTAAAACGACCATTGGGGCGCGTATCCGGCGTAAGGCATTTACGGCAATAGATCATAGTCAGACGCCACCGACACGGTCCGGCGCAGGCGCCGCGACGAGTTTTGAAGCGACCACCGCGTGCTCCGCCCGCAATAGCGGAACACCGCGCAGGACGGGGTAGGCGATGCCCGTAAGCGGCGAGACGAAGACGTCGGCTTCGCGCACCAGTGGCGTGTGGGTGAGCGGGCAGCGCCAGCCCGGAGCGGCGGACGATGCGGCGGCGGTTTTCTCGACAATGATCACCCCGCTCGGGTTTAGGGGGTTGGTCGAATAAGGGAGCAGGCGGCACTCCTTCACCTCCGCACCGAGTTCGCGCAGCGTGGCCGCCAAACCGCGCACGTAGCCGTGGCCGCGCATACGCTCCTGAGCCTCGGGTGAAGCGAGTTCGTAGAGACATTCGCATAACACCAACCGATGGCGGGCCACCCGTAGCAACTCGCTTAGCGCCTCACGTTCCCGACCGCCGTTAGGCTCCAAGGAGTGGGAAGTATAGACAACGTCCACGCTCTCATCGGCCAGTGGTATGGCGAACAAATCGCCGACAAAAACCTCGGCCGAAACGGCCTCGGTCGCCAACCAGTCACGGGCTTCCACACAACGGGACCAGCTAAGATCAAAGCCCAAGGTCGGCCCGGGCGCGACCGGAAGAAATTTCGCCACCGAGGCCAGCGTGGTGGCCTCGCCGACGCCTACTTCGAGCAGGCTCTGGCCCGCCGAAATGTGCGGTGCCAGCACCTCGGCCAGTTGGCGGCACCAACGGTCGTTATCAATGCGGGAACGCCGCGCCCTGGCGGTGTAGCTACCGGCCTGCAGATCGTAAGCGATGAGCGTGGCCTCGGTGGTGTTGGCGGTGCCGCCAAGCAAGGAACGGGCAAACGCCATCGCGTTTTCACCGCGGGCAAAGGCGGCTCTCATTCCCAGGATAAGCGGGCGCAGAACGTCGGGAGGTTGTGTCATGGTATCGGTAAAACGGGGGTCAGTTGAGGAGTTCCCAGGCCAGAGGAGTGCCGCGTGGGATCGCACCACCCGCTTTGCGACCGAGGACCTCCGTCCAGTGTTTGGGCGGCAGGCCGTAGCCCGGCCGGATGCAGCGGATATTCTCCTCGGTGAGCGACTCGCCCGCGGCGATGTCCCGCACCACAAACAATGAGCGACGGAAGACCCGGCTGGCCTCCTCCTTCTTGCTCATCGCATAGCTCACCGTGCCCAGCGCCTGCTCCACCGTGCGGATGGCGGCAACCATCGCGCGAAACTCCTGCGGCTCCAAAGAAAACGCGCTGTCCGGCCCCGGCACCGCACGCGAGAGCGTAAAATGTTTTTCCACGATGCAGGCCCCCAACGCCGCAGCCGCGATGGGCACGGTCGTGTCCAACGTGTGGTCCGAGAGCCCGGCCGGCACGCCAAACGTCGCTGCGAGGTGCGGGATCGTGAGCAGGTTCATATCCTGCGGATTCGACGGATAGGCACTTGTGCACTTGAGCAGCGCCAGTTGCGTGCCGCCCGCCGAACGGAAGGCGTTCACCGCATCTTCGATCTCAGCCTTCGAGGCCATGCCCGTGGACATGATGAGCGGCTTGCCCGTCTGCGCCACGCGCCGGATCAACGGCAGATCCACGATCTCAAACGAGGCGATTTTGTAGGCCGGGACCCGCATTTTTTCTAGAAACTCGACCGACGTCGCATCAAAGGGCGTCGAGAAACAGTCCATGCCCAGTTCTCCCGCCAAGGTCTTTAAGCGCGGCTGCCACTCCCAAGGTGTGCAGGCTTCGCCGTAGAGTTCATAGAGATTCTTTCCTTCCCAGATCGTGCCGGCCCCGATCTGAAAAACCGGCGTACGCAGATCGAGCGTCATGGTGTCGGGGGTGTAAGTCTGGAGCTTGATCGCGTCGGCACCGGCTCCCTTCGCCGCCCGCACGATCGCGGCGGCCTGCTCGTAGTCCTGGTTATGATTGGCCGACATCTCCGCGATGATATAGACTGGATGTCCGGGGCCGATGGCTCGTTGCCCGATGCGAAACAGAGCGGATTGCGGGGTGGAGGCCGGCGTGGACATAATCGTTCGTCAAAAAATAGCGGGTAAACTCAGGCGGCGGCTCCGGCGGCCGGCGTTATGCGCACCTCGTAGCTGCGACCGGCGATTTCCATAAAAGCGGGATAACGCTCCTGATCACAGACGCGCAGGAGATTAAACTGTTCGCGCAGCGTCTTGTCCGGATCGAGCCGACTGTCGCCCCGCCGACGACGTGGATAGTAGCTGGCCTCGCCCGACTGCGTGCGAGCCTCGCCAACCACAAACGGGTAGCGCGCGATAAAATCACCACACAGCTCCATCGTGGCCCTGGCCACGGCGCGGTGCATTTCCGGCAACAGTTCGCACCCTTGAAAACGCAGCGTCCGTTGCGCGTAAACATCGCCGCTATCCACCCCGTCGGCCGCCTCGAGGAGTGAAACCGGGATCTCATTGCGGCCTTCCAGAATTTGCCACGTGAGCGGCGACCACCCGCGACCGTGCGGGAGCGCGCTCGCGTGCACGACGAGGTTATGGGCGTGGCGCTGAAGCAGAGCCGGCGAAACGATCCGGCCGAGCGACAGAAACAGGGCCACATCGCCGTCCTCGATCTGCGTCGGATCATGCAGCCAACGCACCGCGTGGCCCGAGTTTTCAAATTGGGTCTTCAGGTCGCCGATGAACCCGCCGCTCCACGAATCGGCATCGCTCACGATAGTAATTTTAAACATTGGCTTCAGCGCCGCGAACACGCGCTTCGCGCCTTGCCCGTCAATCATGCGCCGCCCGTCCAGGCTCATCGTTTTGCGGCGGGCTTGATCCGGGAGCCAGTCGCGCAAAGTCGCGGCGATGTGCTCGGGGTCGAGCGCGGTGTGCGGACCGAGATTGATGCTGACACCCGCACGGGCCAACGCGGTGGCGATACCCGCCTGATTATCCGCGACCACGATCAGCGCGGCGGGCAGCCCCATGCACGCGAGCTCCCACGCGGTGGAGCCGGCGGCGGAAACCGCCACATCAGCCCACGCCATGAGTTCGGCCATATCAGGCGGATTGACGACGAGCCGCAGAGCGCCGCCATGCGCATCCACGCTGGCCCGAATCGAATCCAAGCGGGGATTGCCGCCGCCCACCACGATCACCGCCTCGATCTCGGGCAACAGCGCCAACGCCGCCACCACGGTTGCGGTTACATCGCCCGGGTCGCTGCCCCCGAGCGTGACAAGAATCCTGGTGGCCTTCGCCGCGATTTCGCGCGGTGCCGCGCGGCCTTCCACAAACTCGCGACGAAGCAGCGCAAACTTGGAGCCGAGGAGCAGCCGCGTGTGCGCATCGCGATTCGCGTAAAGCTCCGCCGAGGCCGCTGCGTTCTGATTCAAAATCACATCCGCGTGGTAATGCCGCGCGTGCCCGTAGTCATCGAGCAGCAGCAAATGGAGGCCGGCGACCTTGATCTGTTGCTGCCACGCCGCATCGAATCCGTAACCGTCGGCCACGATCCAGGAGCTACCCAACGCCTGCGCGTGGGCGACCGTCTCCCGCGCATCCTCCTGACTTCCCGCCACCGCCAAAATCGGGAGCAACTCCACTCCCTCCTGAAGCAATCGCTCAACCAACGGAGCGCCGATTTCTGTCTGCACAAGCGCCACCCGCCCGCCCGCCTGCAGCCACTGCCGGGCCAGCGCGAGGCAACGCATCACATGCCCCGCCCCGATGACGGGACCGGCGTCGGCCCGGAGGATGAGCGCGGGTTGCATGGCTGGGGAATAATCGCGTTCAGGAAATCCGCTCGAAGAGGAACCAGGTGATGTCGTCTTGGAGTTCGCGAAGGTCGCGATAATAACTGAACCCGTAATCCACCAAGGTAAACTCCGGGCAGGCGTCCATGAATTCGCCTCCGAAATCACGGCGGAACAGGCGACCCCGGTGGTTGCGGTAAACAATCTCCTCGGGACGGCCGTTGTAGTATTCGGCGATCAGCACGTGGCGCGCGGAACAGTCGGCCAGCTTGCGATACACGACCGGGAGGAAATCAGGATTCAGGTGGATCATCACGCCCTTTATCAGCGCGAGATCATAACGGCGGGTCGGCGTGAAATTGAGGATCGAATCGTGAATCACTTCGTCGCCGACACCGTCGGCTCGCAAACGCTCGACCGCCTGCGCGTTGATTTCGACGCAGGCCTGGTGGGCCTTCGGATACAGGAGCCGAAGGGCGCGCAGGTTGATACCGATGTTGGCGCCAAGCTCGATGAGCGAGCCGGGAGCCGGATGGACCTTGGCCAGGGCGCGCGAGAAAAACACCTGCTGCGCGGCGAGCACCTCGGGCGAGGCCTCGTTGCGGGCGATGTAAGCATCGCCAAACGCTCCGGCCCAAAAGGTCTCCTGTTCGGTGACGGTAGTGATTTCGGTTTTCATAATTTTACGGGGAAGGCTGCGTGGTGGAAAAGGTGTTTGAATTCGGCGAGCGCCCAATCGTCTTCGTTGTCAATGTCCTGCGCCTCCAGCGCGGAGAGTTCGACTGCGGCGCAGTTGGCTCCGAGGAGCTCTCGCGTGCTGAGAAAGGGTTCCGTGCGCAGCCAATACCACTGGCCGGCATCGTGAAAGGTCGGCTCCAAATCCTGGCTGCGCGTGTGGTAGTGCTCTGGCTGCAGCATCGGTGCGCGGCCGCCCCGCAGCACCAGCGCCCGCTGGATCGGAAACGAAAAACGTATCACCGGGTGGACGCAGGTCAGCGTGTCGTCGGCGAGCAATCGGGCTTGCCCGCTTTTTAAGTGCGCCGCCGTGGTCAACGCGGCGGTCGGGTAGATCGCGCAGACCTGGTCATATGCGCGACCGAGTTCACGATAGCGAAGGATGACCTCGGCAATGACTTCGCCGCTGCCCGCGTGGTCGCCGGCGTTGGCCGGGGAGCGAAGAAACGGCACGGCGGCGCCGTGTTCGCGCGCGATGGCGGCGATTTCTTCGTCCTCGGTCGAGACCATGATCTCGTCGAAGCAGCCGGACTCGCGCGCGGCGGCCAGCGGGTAAGCGATGATGGGAACGCCGTGGAACGGGCGGATGTTTTTGCGCGGGATTCGTTTTGATCCGCCGCGGGCGAGGATGACGGCGAGGGTGTTCATGCGGCGAGGCGGGCGGGGACGAGCGAGCGCACGCCGGTGATCACGCGGGCCACGTCGGCATCGGTCATCGCGGGAAAAAGTGGCAGGCTGAGCGTGCGCGCGTAAAACGACTCGGCCACCGGGCACTTGCCCGGTCCGTAGCCGTAGGTGCGGCGATACCAAGGCTGGAGGTGCACCGGGATATAGTGCACCTGCGAGCCGACGCCGGCGTCGCGCAATGCGGCCATGACCTGGGTGCGCGTGCGGCCGAGCGCGGCGAAATCCATCTCGACCGCGTAGAGGTGCCACGAGGTCGTGGCGGCATCGGCGGGCGTGCGCAGCGCGGGCGTGGTGATGCCCGGCAGGCCGGTGAAGGCGGCGTTGTAGGCGGCGACGATCGCGCGGCGGCGCACCAGAGTTTCGTCAAGCCGCGAGAGCTGCGAGATACCGAGCGCGGCTTGGAAATCGGTGAGGCGGTAATTCCAGCCGAGTTCCTGCATCTCATAAAACCAGGAACCGCGCTCGGCAAGCAGCGGGTTGTCGGCGCTCGGCGCCGTGAGGAGCGACGCCTCGCGCACGATGCCGTGCGAGCGCAGGCGACGGGCCAGCTCGGCGTAATCGGCGCGGTCGGTGACCAACATGCCGCCTTCGCCGGTGGTGAGCGTCTTCACCGGATGAAAACTGAATGTCGTGATGTCCGCCCACGGGTTGCCGCCGAGCGGCCAAGCGCGTCCGGGCTGCACATCGGTGTGAAACGCACCGCCGACGGCGTGGCACGCATCATCAATCACCACCGCGCCGCGAGCGCGGGCCACCGCGGCGATGGCAGGCAGGTTTGCGGCTTGTCCGGCGTAATCCACAGAGATGATCGCGCGCGTATCGTCGCGCCAGGTGTCGGCCAGCGAACGCGGGCAAAGCGTGCGGCTCACCGGATCGATGTCGGCGAAGTCCGGCGTCGCGCCGACGTAGGCGGCGACGTTGGCCGAGGCGACAAAGGTGAGCGGCGAGGTGACTACGCGTTGGCCCGCGCCGATGCCGGCCACGCGCAAAGCAAGGTGGAGCGCGGCGGTCGCGCTGTTGACCGCGACGGCGTGGCCCGCGCCGACGCGTTGGGCAAAGCGGCGTTCGAATTCCTCGATCTGCGGACCTTGGGTGAGGAAGTCCGAGCGCAGCACGGCGACGACGGCCTCGATGTCCTCTTCGGTGATGGTCTGGCGTCCGTAGGGCAGCATGGCGGGAAAAGGGCGGCGGCGGCGCGCGTTTAGGCGGCGGCGACAGGCTCGGCGGTTCCAATGAGCGCACGAAGCTGGGCGACGGAGAGGAAGGTGTCGTTGGTGCCGCTGTTGTAGCAAAAACCTTCGGGCACGGCGCGTGCCCCGGTATCGGCGCAGTATTGCTCCTTCGAGTATTCGGCGCCGGCGGGGAGGATCGCGTAGTAGTTGCCCAGATCAACGGTGTGGTAGCTGTCGCTCGGCGTGATCATCTCCTCGTGGATTTTCTCGCCGGGGCGCACGCCCACGACGGGTTTCGCGCACTCCGGGCAGATCGCCTTGGCCAGATCAACGATGCGGTAAGACGGGATCTTCGGCACGAGGATCTCGCCGCCGCGGGCGTGGTCCACGCTCCACAGAACCATGTCCACCGCCTGCTGGAGACTGATGTTGAAGCGGGTCATGGCCGGATCGGTGATCGGGAGGACGCCGGTCTTCTTGCGCTCCATAAAAAACGGGACGACCGAGCCGCGGCTGCCCATGACGTTCCCGTAGCGCACCACGCTGAAACGCAGATCGCGGGAACCGACGATGTTGTTGGCGGCGACGAAAAGTTTGTCGGAGCAAAGCTTGGTCGCGCCGTAAAGATTGATGGGCGCGGCGGCCTTGTCGGTCGAGAGCGCGACCACCCTGCGCACGCCGGAATCGAGACAGGCCTCGATCACGTTTTGCGCGCCGAGGACGTTGGTTTTGATGCACTCGAACGGATTATATTCGGCGGCGGGAACCTGCTTGAGGGCGGCGGCGTGGATGACGATGTCAATGCCTTCCATCGCGCGCTTCAGGCGTGAAGCGTCGCGTACGTCGCCTATGAAGTAGCGCATGGCCTTGTGCCGGGCGGAGCCGAAGCGCGATTGCATCTCAAACTGTTTTAGTTCGTCGCGGGAAAAGACCACGAGCCTCTCCACATCGGGGTAACGCTCGAGGATGGTTTGCACGAAGGCGTTGCCAAAGGAACCCGTGCCTCCGGTGACGAGGATGCGGCTGCCGGCGAGGAGGCTTTTAGATTTTGCGTAGTTCATAAGGAGACGGGTTGAAACGGAGTTGGGATTTTAAAATCAGACGGCGGCGGCGAGGCTGCCGAAAGGACGAGGCAGGGATGCCATTCGGCGACCGATCACGGAAAACTCGGGAACACCTTGGCAAACGCGGGCCAGGCGTTGGCTAAGCGCGTAGCTGCCTTCCGTGTCGCCCCCGGAACCGACCGCGCCAAAGGCCTCGAACAGGGGCTTCACCACCAGCGGAAGTATCTTCGCGAGCGGCGCCGAGGCGGTGGCAGCGGTCTCGAGCGCGATCACCGCGGTGAGAACCTCGCCCAGCTTGAGCAGGCTAAGGATACGCGTGGTGTGCCCGAAGGAATCGGCCGCATTGAGCGCAATGCACAGCCGGCTGATCGCCTCGGTTCGGTCATACTCGCCCCGTTCAAACAACGCGACCGCGCCGCGCTGCAATTCGCCGAGATCGGGTTTGAGGCAGCGTCCGCGAAACGGACTCTTGAATTCGTAGTCGGAGATCACGGCGGTCTCAAAAAACCGGAACGTCTCGCCGCGGTTCGCCGAATAATAGCCAAATGACAGCGTCGTCTCGCGCGGGAGCGGCGCGACGTCCCGGCGCAGCAACAAATCAATAAATGCCGCCTCGTCTTCCGGTTCATACACCGCGCCGAGACCGGTATAGAAGCCTTCGCTCAACAGGAGGGAAACCCTCCCCCAATACGTGGCCTCGATGCCGATGGTCGAGCCAAACGAGATCACCCGCTCGGCCCCGTCGAGCATCGCGTAAGAATCGATCTTCTCCGGAGCGCCAACCAGCGTGACATTGGCCAGCACCCCGATGGCATCGCTCCAGGCTTTGGCCGAGGCGTCGCCGTTATCATTGGGATGAACCCGCACCCACAGGCGGGCCTCGGGCACAAGACGGGCCAGGAGTTCGGCGATGCGCCGCACACCTTGGATTTGATTCGGATAAAGTCGTCGGCCCGTATCCGAGCCAATCGCGGCAAACTCAAATTCTGAAGAAGTGAACACCACAAAACGCCTCGGCGCGCACGACCAGTCGGCGGGCAGGCGGCCCACTTCCTGTTCTTTGGTGAAGCTGAACCAGGATTTCTCCACGCGCCGGCGGCGTCCGGTGAAAAACACATGCGCCGAGGCGACGGCGGGCGCGTGACTCCGGGCGCTCTTCCACGCTTCGCGCGTTTGCGTGCGATGGTTTCCCATGTCGTGCGGCAAAGTGTTTTTAAACAGCGCGAACCGGCGGAAATCGGCGCCGCGTTCGTGCGTGTAGTAAGGAACCCCGAGTTTCTCGCACGCGCGCACCGCCGAGCGAACCATGCTCCAGCGTCCGTTATAAATATAGACGCGGTCATAGGCGTTGCGCTCCAATGCGCGCAGCACCGAGAGGTAGCTCTGCACCGCCCCGGCCAGCAGCGCGTGGATCACCCCGGCGTGCCCGCCCGTATCCACTTCGTCGTTACGCACAAAGTCGATGAGCGACGACAAGGTCGCCATGCCCGCGTCAAACTGCTCGAAGCGGAACACGCGCAGCGCCGCCTGGTTCGCAAACACCTTAGGCAACGATTCCAGCCGAGCCCGATCCTCCGCGCTCAGATAACCGGGCAGGTGCAGCGTGCGCACCGGACGCGAGAGTTGCGCGACGCCCTGGAGATTACGGCTCACGCACGCCGCGCAGCGTTTCGCCTCACGCAGCGGGTTCAACTGGCACGCGGGCAACTCGCCATCGCAGACCGCCAGATCCACCTCGTCGCCCAAGTCCAGGTGGCGCTGCGCGATCTCCAGATCGGTTTCAAAGTGCGGCGTCGAATACGCCAGCGGCGCGAAGACCAACACACGCCGCGCCGCCGCCGGTGGCGCAAACGCCTCCCGGGCGACCCGGTCCTCCGACAAAAATTTGTCCGCGCCGCCGGCCGCAGTCCGCGCCGGGACGGAAGGCGTTGAGGCGGGTGTTGTTTCAGACATGCCACGCTTTTAGCACGTTACATACCATCGCTTAAAATGGCGGCTTAACCCGTTATCCAAACAATTATTTATAATTTAACCATAACCATTGAATTTGCTGCCGCTCACGCCGGGTATTACCGCCGGAAAAAAATGCCCTGCGCCCGCCCGACCACCCCGTGCGAGACGTTTTTAGGCGCGGCGCTAAAGTCCGCGCACGGCGTGCCGTAGGATGCATTGGCGGACTCCGGCCCGCGCCTTTCGCCGCTCAACGCATCCCCATCACCATGCCCTCGCTTCAACTTTCAGGTCTCGTTTCCGGCTTCGACTGGAAGAGCTTCGTTGACCAGATCATATCCTTGGAGCGCACGCCCGCGACATCCCTTCAGACGGAAATCAACAAGAACCTGCAAAGGACCACGGCGTTGGCCGGAGTCGAATCGCGCCTGACCGAACTGCGCGACGCCAGCACGGCCTTGAACGGCGACGGGGTGTTCAACGCTCGTGCCGCCACCGTCACCGGCGCCGGTTGGTCGGCCGCCGCCGACGCCTCCTCCGCGGCAGGCGCCTACAGCTTTGCCGTTTCTCAGGTCGCCACGACTTCGCGGCTCGTCGGCGCGACCAACATCGGCCGTCCCATCGCCGCCACCTCCGACGTGACCGGCGTCACTCTCGCCGCACTCGGCACGGGCACCGCGCTCACCGCCGGGGAATTCACCGTCAATGGCGCGCGCGTCACCGTCGATCTCGCCGAATCACTCGACGCGCTCTTCACGCGTATCTCCGCGGCCACCGGCGGCGCGGTCACCGCCGCCTACAACGCAGGCACCGACAAAATAGAGCTGACCGGCGCTTCGCCCATCGTGCTCGGCTCCACCACCGACACCTCCAACTTCCTCGGCGCGGCGCGCCTCGGCAACAACGGCACCGGCTCCGTCACCAGTGGCTCGGCCCTCGGCACCGTCACTCCCGGCTCGACGCTCGCCGGCGCCCGCCTCTCCACCTCCATCACCGC
>JBBRHC010000088.1:0-11807 GCA_038223295.1 Opitutales bacterium | reverse complement strand
TTGGTGGGGTCTGGGGGGGGGGGGTGGTTTTTCCCATGGGGTCCTATCTCCCCCCTGCGCTCAAAAAACGGGCGGTGGGGGGGGTTTTCTTGGGGGGGGGGGGGGGCCCTAGGGGGGGGGGGCGGGGGGGGGGGGGCACGGGCGGTGGCCGACCCGTCGGCGGGCGTGTCGGCGTCGGTGATGCCGTAGGCGGAGGGATCGAGGTCGGCGTCGGAATCGGGCGTGGCGGCGTAATCGGCCGGGTAATCGTCTGGGCGGGAGGCGGGGGCGAGCCCCGGGGCGGCCGGGTGGGCGCGCGGGGTCGCGGTGGTCGCGGCGGCGGCGCGGCCGCCTTTGGCGAGGAACTGGGCGAAGTCGCGTTCAAAGACGTCGGGCGTGACTTGGAGGGCGCCGAGGGCGGGGGCGATTTCGCCGAGCAGGCGTTTGCGCAGGAGTTCGGACTCGGCGGAGGCGATAACCGAGTAAATCTCGCGCACCGCGGATTGCGTGCGCTCGGCGGTGGCCTGGCGGGAGTCGGGCAAGACGAAGCGGCGCATGAACTGCATGCCGCCGAAGGCGCCGCGTTTCACCTCGTCGTAACCGGCGAGGCCTTTTTCCAGAAAGAGCAGGTCGGGATCGAGTTTGCCATCGCCGGCAAGGGTGAGGAAACGCACCTCGATCCCGGTTTTGAGCGCGAGCGGGAGCAGGCGCAGGGCGGCTTTTTGGCCGGCGTTGTCGCTATCGAAAAAGCACTCCAACTCGGTGTGGTAGCGGCGCAGCAAGATGAGCTGCCCCTCGGTGATGGCGGTGCCTTGGGGCGCGATGGCGGTCTTCAGCCCGACCGACCAGCAGCGGAGCGCGTCGAGCTGGCCCTCGACCATGACGAAGGGCTTGCCCTCGCCGACGTGGGCGCGGGCGCGGTCGAGGTTGAAGAGCAGGTTGCTCTTGGTGAAAATCGGGGTCTCGGGCGAGTTGATGTATTTGGCCTCGCGCGACTTGTCGTCCTCGGGCGTAAGCGCGGTCTGGCGGGCGGTGAAGGCGACCACGCGGCCCTGGTGGTCACGGATCGGAATCATGAGCCGACCACGAAAACGGGGTCTGAGCGCGCCGACGGTGAGCAGGGCGTCCTCGTAGAGGAAAAACAAACCGCACTGGCGGATAGCGTTTTCGGAGAACTTTTTGCGCAACACGGCGCCACCGAGCCCGCTGCCTTGGGCATCGGCAAGACCGATCTTGAACTCGTCGGCGAGCTCGACGGGGAATTTGCGGTCGGCGCTCCAGTAATTACGCATCCAGGCGGCGGCGTCGCCCGCGCCTTTGAAGGCCTGGTGGAGGTGGTCGGTGGCAAACTCGTGCAAATCGAACAACTCTTGGCGCAGGGATCGCTCCTCGCGAGACGGCCCGCCGCCGCCTTCCTCGTACTCGAGCGCGACGTTGAAACGCTGGGCGAGGGCCTCGACGGATTCGGTGAAGGTAAGTCCCTCCGTATCCTGTACGAAGCTGAAAATATCGCCCGATTTGCCGCAGCCGAAGCACTTGTAGTAGCCCTTGTCGGAGTCGAAATGGAAGGACGGCGTCTTCTCTTGGTGGAAAGGGCAGAGCGCCTTGAAACGGCTGCCGCCGGCGCGACGCGGCGTGGCCACGCGGGACACGACATCGACGATGTTGATGCGCAACTTGAGGTCTTGTTTACAGCTATCTTTGAGGCGCGGCATCAGCGGACAGACTTGCACTTTCGGCTGGTCGCAAGCTCTGTCAAGGACTCCGCCTGCCTATGTTTTTACGCGCCATCGTTTTCTTTTCCGGCCTGCTCCTCGCCTACGCCGCGCCTCGAGCGCAAACGCTTTGGGAAGTCGAGTTGCCGCCCCTGCCGCCCGGCACCAGCACAGCGATGGCGAGCCCTGACCACTATGCCGGGGCGGTGGAGGTGCTTTTCCAACAATTCGAGACTAAAGTCGGGCGAAAACTCACTCCCGGCGACAAGCGGAAGGTCGGCCTCAAGCTCTACGCCGAATCCGGCCCCGGCCTCGCGACGCCGCAACCGCTGGTGCGCGCGGTGATCGAGGCCTTGATGCGGCGTGGTTATGCGCGCGAAGACATCTTTCTCGTCGGGCTCAACCAACTGCGCCTGCGCATGACGGGATACCTGCCGACCGATCCGCGCCTCGCGCCCCCCTTTGCCGGGCACCCGTTTTTCGTGCTGGAGTCGGGCCGCTACTACGACCCGGTGTGGTTCTACGACAGTCCGCTGCCCTCGCGCTTCGATCCGATCCTGTCCGGCCGGCAGGATCGCGCGCCGGACTTCGATCTGGACCGCCTGGGGCCGGCCAATCCCGAGGCCAAAATCGATGTCGATGCGGACCGCAAAAGCTTCCTCGCCACACCGCTTTTTCTGGACGCCGATTTCTGGATCAACCTCCCGGTCTACACTGATCACGAGGCGCTTGGCGTGAACGGCGCGTTGGCCAACGCCACTCTGTGGAACGCGTCCAACACCTCGCGTTTTTTCCGCAGCACGCGCAGCGCCCCGGCGGCGGTGGCCGAGATGGCCGCGATCCCGGAACTGCTCCAGACCTGGGCCTTTACCCTGGCCAGCCTGGAGCAGTGGCAATTTGTCGGCGGGCCGGGCTTCAACTCGCTTTACACCCGCGGCGAGTCGCGGCTCTGGCTGGGCACCGATCCGGTGCACATGGATGCGCTGATGCTGAAGCGCATCAACCAGGCGCGGCGCGAGGCCGGATTCCAGCCGATCGCGGAAGAGATCCGCACCCTGGAATTCGCCGAGACGCTCGGTCTCGGCACGCGCCGCGGACCGGAGCCGGTGGTGGTGCCGGCGCGGCCGGTGGCGAAGGGTTATTGAGCTCACGCGCAATCCTACGTTTGGCAGCGCGGTTCGGAAGCGCGAAGCAGGGTCCGAAAGTGGCATGGGCGTCCCGCCCATGGGATGGGCGGCGAACGGCCAGGATGCCGATTCGCTCACGGGCGGGACGCCCGTGCCATGCCGGAAGAGCGGCCGCAGCCCGGCCGGAAGCGTAAAAACACCCTTGCGGACCGGGCGCGGGCCTTGTCCCTTCCGCTCGCACCCTTTTGCCTCGCATGACGACCGTAGCCGATTTCGCCCCTGTTCTGATCCAGCTCATCCTGGCCGCCGGCCTCGCGGGCCTCATCGTCGGCGTCAGCCATCTGCTCGGCCAGCGCTCGCAAAAACGCACCTCCATCACCGACACCGCCTACGAGTGCGGCGTGAAGGCGGAGGGCATCGTCCACACCCGCTTCTCGGTGAAGTTTTACGTAACCGCGATGTTGTTCATCCTCTTCGACATCGAGATCGTTTTCCTCATCCCGTGGTCCTTCATCTACCGGGATTTTCTGGCCAATAACATCCCTATCCTCGCCCCCATCGGCTTCTTCTTCGGCGTGCTCGTCCTCGGTCTCTTCTATGAGATCAAGAAGGGTGCACTCGAGTGGGAGAAGTGAGCCGCCGCCCGCGTCCGCCCCGCCGCGCGCCCGGTTTTGATTTTTGTTTATCCGTTCCCGTCCGGCCCGCCCGCCGGTTGGCCGTTCGCCCCGCCGCCCCATGCGTCTTGACCGCCACATCGCCCGCAACCGTTTCGTCGAGCTGGGTTCGCACGACCTGAAGGGCGCGCTCGGCGAACTGCTGGACAACGCGTCCGCCTGTTTCTCCGATCTGCGTCGCGACGCGTTGCTCCGCAGCCTGCTGCAACGCGAGTCGACCATGACCACCTATCTGGGCAACGGCGTCGCGCTGCCCCACGTGCGGGTGAAGATGCCCCGCCGCTACGTGCTGGTGATCGGACGCAGCCGCGAAGGCATCGTCCACGATGGCACGCTCGAGGGCGAACGCGCCCACCTGATCATCCTCCTGCTGGCCGACGAGGGAGCGCGCGACTACCTGCAGGTCCTCGCCACCGTCGCGCGCCTGGTGAAGGAGCCCGAGCTGGTGGCCAGCCTGGTCGGCGCGCCCACCCTGGGCGAGCTGCACAAACGGCTGGTGGCCGGCGTGGGCGGCATCCTGGCCCGCCCGGTGCAGGCGCAGCAAAACCGCATCAACCGCCTCATGATCCGCGAGGCGGATCGAGTGGCGCGCGGGGCGGGTTGCAGCTCGATCATGGTGTTCGGCGACACCTTCGTGGGCGGCATCGAGCCCGGCGCGTGGTTCCCCAAGGCGAAGACGATCCTGGTGACGCGCAACCACATCGACCTCGACGATGAGTCCGACGCGGATCGCGCGGTGCAGGTCATCCGGGTGCGCTCTTTTTCCACCGAGCGGCTGGCGCAGTTGCGCAGCGCGATGTTCGTGGCGCTCACCCGCGGCATCATCGCCTTCAGCGACCGCATCTGCTGCGTGGGCGGACTGGCGGGCAGCAACCAGTTCGACACCGTGGTGATCGTGGACGTGGAGCGCGAGTTCCAGACCCTGCTCGGAGGGCACGCCGACCTGTTGCCCGACGATGTGAAGCCCGAGGTGCTGGAGCGCGTGATCGGCATCGCGATGGAGCTGGGGGTCGAGGGCCGCGAGGGCAAGCCGGTGGGCTGCCTCTTCGTGGTGGGCGACACGGCGCGCGTCGAGCGCCTGACCAAGCCGCTCGTGTTGAATCCATTTTACGGATACAAGGACGAGGATCGCAACATCCTCAACCCCTTCATGGACGAGACGGTGAAGGAGTTCTCCTCGATCGACGGCGCCTTCGTGATCCGGGGAGACGGCGTGGTGGCCTCGGCGGGCAGCCTGTTGCAGGCGGCGGACAGCGATCTGGTGCTGCCGAGCGGGCTGGGCAGCCGCCACGCGGCGGCGGCGGCGGTGAGCGTGGCGACCGATTGCGTGAGCATCGTGGTGTCGTCTAGCACGGGGCAGGTGACGCTTTTCCGCCGCGGCGTGATGCTCCCGCTGACCGAGCGAAAGCGGAGTCCGGGCACGGCCTGAAGGCGGGGGCGGCGCCCGGCGGGCCGACTCGGCGGGCTCACTCGGCGAGCCAGGCGGCGAGGTCGGCGGTGGCGAGCAGGTGGCGGCCGAATTGATACTCGGGGGCGAGCAGGGACGCGTATGCGGGGTCGGCGAAACGGCGGCAGTGGAGCAACACCTTCGCGCGTTGGCCGGGGGCGCGCACGAGACGGCCGAGCGCCTGGTTCACCTTTTGCAAGCCGGGCACGAGGTAGGTGCGGCGGAAGGCCTCGGCATCGTTGGTGGCGCGGGCGAGCGCGGCCTGGCGGGCGCGTTGCAGGGCGTTGACCTCGGGCAGGGCGGGGCCGACGACCAGGGCGTGGGAGACGCGGCCGCCGAGGTGGTCGATGCCCTCGGCGAAGCTGCCGCCGAGGACGAAGGCGAGCACGTCGGCGAGGGCGAGCTGCTCCTCGATCCACTCGTGTTGCGCGGCGAGAGCGGAGGAGCGCGGCTGAAGCACGCAACGCAGGCCGGGCTCGGTGGCGTCGAGCCGGGCGAGGATTTTTTCAGCGTAGGCGTAGCTGGGGAAAAACGCCACGACCGGGCCGGGCGCGGCGGCGCGCAGGGAGGCGAGGGTGGCGGCGGTGGTCGGGTGATGGCGCTCGCGCTGGCGGAAGGTGGTGTCCACCCGGAGATCGAGCGCGACGTCGTAGGCGTGGTCCCGCCACGGCGCGGAAGGTGTCAGGTAATTTATGATTAAGGATTTATCATTTATGATTGGGGCGTCTGGTCCGGCCAGGCCGAGGGCGGCGGCGAAGGCGTCGGCCGGGGGCGGAGTGGCGGTGGCGAGGATGACGGCGGCGAACGCGCGTAGTTGTTTTCCAATGACGGGGGCGGCGTCGAGGCAGGTGAAACGGAGAGTGGCGGCGGCGGGCGACCAGAGGAGTTTTTCGAGCGATGCGTCCTCCATCCACGTGAGCAGGGCGGGCAGACGGAAGAGGAGATCGGAGGCGGGCGCGGGCAGGGCGGCGTGGTCGGGCGGGGTTTTTTCCAGGGCGGCGACGGTGGCGCGGAGGGCGGCGGCGAGATCGTCCTCGGCGTCGAGGTCGAGGGTGTCGGCGGCGGGGAGGGCGGCGAGGAGAGACCAGAGTTGTTCCAGCGCGCGGCGGGCGGGGCGCGGGGTATCGTCGGGGAGTTCGGCGAGGAGGGTGTGCAACTCGTCGGCGACGAGCGCGTGCGAATGGGCGTCGGCCACGCGCGCGGGCAGGTGGTGGGCCTCGTCGATGATGAGCACGGTGGAGGCGGGTTCCCAGGTGGGTTGCTCGACGAAGACGCCACGATTGGCGGGGGCGAAGAGGTAGTTGAAATCGCCGAGCCAGACCTCGCAGGAGGGGAGGGCGGCGCGCGCGATCTCGTAGGGGCATACGCAGGCGGCGAGGCCGGCGGCGCGCAGGGCGGGAAGATCGCGGGCGTCGGCGGGGAAGAGGTGGAAACGCGCGAGACCGGCCTCGTGGTAGCGGCGCGGGAGGTCGTGCAGGAAACGGCAGCGGTCGCGCGTGCAGTGGAAAACGTCGTTGATGCAGTGCTCGCGCTTGGGGCGCAGATTCCAGGCGGAGAGCGGGGGCGGGGCGTCCGCCAGCGGAGCGTTCGCAAGCGTGGCGTTCGCTAGCGGACGGCGTACGACGGAGTCGTAGGGGGCGGGCGCGGGTTCGTTGCCGCCGGGCGCGAGCATCTTTTGCAGGGTCGCGAGGACGTGGAGTTGGCCGGTGGATTTGCCGGTGAGGTAGAGCACCCGGTCGGCGCGGCCGGAGCGAAGCAGGGCGAAGGCGGTTTCGAGGAGCACGCCGGTTTTGCCATAGCCGGTGGGGGCGGCGAGCACGACCGGGGCGGGCGCGGCGCCGGCGGAGGTGGGCGCGAGGGCGGCCGCGAGGTCGGCGACGATGGTTTCCTGGCCGGCGCGCGGGGCGGCGAAGGCGGGGCGCCACGCGAGGGTGCGCAGCCGGGCGAGGGAGTCGCGACGGGCTTCGAGGAAATCGGTGACGAGGTCGAGGTGGGCGAGGGTGGCGGCCGCGTCGGCGTCGGTGTGCGGAACGACTTGGAGCAGGCCGGTGCCGGCCTCGACGAAGACGAGTTCGCCGGTGGGCCGGGCGGGGGCGGCGGCGGTCGTGGGGGCGGAGGACGCCAGTTCGTGGACGAGCAGATAGAGGCCGAGTTGGATGAAGTGGCCGGGGTGGTGGGCGCGCAGTTCGGCGGGTTCGAGGGGCAGGCGGGCGAGGGTTGTCTTGATCTCCCGGATGACGGGGCCGGCGGGCGTAGCGACGAGTTGGTCGAGGCGGCCTTCGAGGTGCAGGAGCCAGCCGCGGTGGGCGAGCGCGCCGCGCAGGGGAACCTCAAAGCGGTGCGCCGGGGCGTCGGCGGGGGTGGCGGCGCGCAGCTCGCGGTGCCAGTGGGAGCCCAGCTCCATGCGCCAGCGCGCGGCGGGGCCGGCCTCTCCCACGGGGCGCGGTCCGGGTGTGAAGGTGGCCAGCTCGCCGATGGCGAAGGTGGCGGCACGGTGGGCGTGGTCGATGGTCAACGCGCCGACGCTGGGGCGGCGGGGAAAGCGGCGAAAAGCACAAAGTGGCACGCCCGGCCCGCGCCGGAGTTGGTCCGTCGCGGGTGTGACAGGAAGTGATTTCAGCGGTTTGAAAGTGGCAAGGGCGCTCCGCCCATGGGATCGGCGGCGAACGGGCAGGATGCCCTTTCGTCCACGGGAGGGATGCCCGTGCCGCGTCCGAGTCGGCCCGTCGCGGGGCGCGGATTTGCGTTTGCCGGGGTCGGGGGCGGGACTCACGGTGGCCGGTTCCATGAGCGAATCCGTGACCGATAATACCCACGATCAACATGCCGTGCGCCGGCAAAAGCTGGCGGACATGCGCGCGGCGGGGTTTGACCCGTTCCGGGCCCAGGTCAGCCCCACGCACTTCTCGGCCGACGCCATCAAGCTCCACGTCGAGGGGCAGGATAATACCGTTACCGTGTCGGTGGCGGGGCGGCTGGTGGCCATTCGCGACATGGGCAAGAGCCAGTTTGTAAAGCTTCTCGATCAGCAGGGGCAGATTCAGCTTTACGTGAAAAAGGACGTCGTGGGCGACGAGACCTACGCGGCGTTTAAGAAGCTCGATCTGGGCGACATCATCGGGGTGACGGGCACGCTGTTCGAGACCAAGACGGGCGAGGTGACGGTGCGGGCGGAGAAGGTCACGCTGGTGGGCAAGGCGCTGCGGCCGCTGCCGGAAAAGTGGCACGGGCTGAGCGACGCGGAGCAGGTTTACCGGCAGCGTTATCTCGATCTGATCGTGAACACGGAGTCGCGCCGTCGTCTGATGACGCGGGCGCGCATCGTGAGCGCGGTGCGGCGCTTCTTGGAGGATCGCCAGTTCATCGAGGTGGAGACGCCGGTGTTGCAGAGCGTGGCGGGCGGCGCGGCGGCGCGGCCTTTCCAGACCCACCACAACGCGCTCGGGACGGATTTCGTGCTGCGCATCTCGCTGGAGCTTTACCTGAAGCGCATGCTCGTGGCGGGCTATGACCGGGTGTTTGAGATCGGGCGGAATTTTCGCAACGAGGGCGTGTCGCGCCGGCACAATCCCGAGTTCACCATGCTCGAGGTTTACCAAGCCTACAGCGACTACCGCGGCATGATGACGCTGGTGAAGGATATGCTCACCCATCTCGTGCGCGACGTGGTGAAGCCGACCGAGGCCGACGGCGAAGGCGAAAACGCGCCGAGCCGGCCGGGCATGCGGATCAAACACGCGCAGAGCGGCGAGTGGATCGACTTTGGCGGCGAGTGGCGCGAGGTGCGCTACAAGGACCTCATCATCGAAAAGACGGGCGACGCCGAGTGGTTCGCGCGCCCTAAGGCGGAGAAGGTCGCGGGGGTGCAAAAGCTCGGGCTCTACGCGGATCCCAAGTGGGAGGAGTTTGAGCTGACGAATGAGATCTTCGGCAAACTCATCGAGCCGACGCTGATCCAGCCGACCTTCGTCACGCACCTGCCCAAGGAGCTTTGCCCGCTGGCAAAAATCACGGTGAACGATTCCACGACGATCGACGTGTTCGAGTTGATCATCGGCGGGATGGAGGTGGCGCCGGCCTACTCGGAGCAGAACGACCCCGACGTGCAGCGCGCGATGTTCGAGGCACAGGCGGGCGAGGAGCAGCAGAATATCGACCACGACTTCCTGCTCGCGCTGGAGCACGGCATGCCGCCGGCGGGCGGCATGGGCATAGGCATAGATCGCCTGTGCATTTTGCTCACGGGGGCGGAGAGTATTCGCGACGTGATTTTGTTTCCGCAGCTACGGAATACGGCGGGCTGAGAGGTCTCCAAACATGGAACACGGAGTTCACGGAGCGCGGACACAGAGGGCACAGAGTTTCGACCTTAATGTGCGAATTTGCTCCGTGGCCTCCGTGTCCGGGCTCGGTGTTCTCCGTGACTAAATTCTGAAACGCATGCACTGGCCGCTTTACCTCGCGCTGAAACAGCTCTTCCCGACCGGTAGGCGGTTTCCGTTTTTCACGTTTATCTCGATCCTCGGGGTCTCGTTGGGGGTGACGGTGTTGATCGTGTCAATCTCGGTGATGGGCGGCTTTGGCCGCGAGATCCGCAACATGATCGTGACCACGCAGGGGGAGGTGCAGGTGCGCGCGAGAGGGTTGATTGACGATCCGCAGGTCGTGATGGCGGCGGTGAACCAGATCGAGGACGTGGTCGCGAGCACGCCCTTCGCCGAGGGCGTGGTGATGCTGCAATATGAAAACAAGCCGGCGTTCCCGGCGATCCAAGGGGTGGATCTGGAACGGGTGGAGCAGGTGGTGCCGCTGCGCAAACACATCATAGCGGGGTCCTTCGACGAGCTCGACGACGACCGCATCATCCTGAGTTCGCAATTGGCGCGAACCATCGGAGCGCGGCTGGGGAGCAAGGTGTCGGTGTATTCGCCCCTGCTGCTGGAAAAGCTGAAGGCGGACGAGGTGCTGTTGCCGCGCGAGCTGGAGGTTTGCGGCATCTTCGAGATCGGGCACCAGCAGCTCGATAGCAGCGTGGTGGTCGTGACGCTGCGCGCCATGCAGGAGCTCTACGGGCTGGGGCGGGCGGTGCACGGGGTGAACGTGAAAATCGCCGATGGCGCGGACCCGGATCGGGTGGCGAGCCGCATCAACCGCGCGCTGCCGGTGGATGGCCGGGCGCGCTCGTGGATGGACGCGAACGAGGACTTCCTCTTCGTGCTGCAATTGGAGAAAAACATGATCTTTTTCCTGCTGCTTTTCATCATCGTGGTGGCGGCGTTTTCGGTGGCCTCGTCGCTGCTGATCTCGGTGGTGCGCAAGACCCGCGAGATCGGGCTGCTCGGCGCGCTCGGGGCGACACCGCGCCAGGTGGCGGCGTGTTTTTGTTATCAGGGCGTCCTCATCGGCGCGGGTGGCACGGCGCTGGGTTTGGCGATGGGTTTCACGGTGGTGTCTCTCCGGAACCATATCGTGGCGGGTTTCACCCGGCTGACCGGGAGCGAGGAGGCGTTGCGGCGGTTTTATGAATTTAGCCAACTGCCGGCCTATCTCTCGGGCGCGGACCTTGCGCTGATCGTGTGCAGCTCGTTGATCGTCTCGACCCTGGCGGGTCTGCTGCCGGCATGGCGGGCGGCGAAACTCAAACCGGTGGAGGCGCTGCGCAGTGAGTGATCCCTTGAAGCCCATTCTCCTGGCGACGCACCTGCACAAAAGCTTCGTGAGCGGCGAGCGCCGCATCGAGGTGCTGCGCGGCGTCGACTTCGCCATCGCGGCGGGCGAGAGCGTGTCGATCCGCGGCGAGTCGGGCTCGGGTAAATCGACCCTGCTAAACCTGCTCGCGGGGCTGGACGCGCCCGATGCTGGCGAGCTGCGCTGGGAAGGCTCGGCCACGCTCCCGCCGCAGCGGCGCGGGCGGCTGATCGGACTGGTGTTCCAGGCCTTCTATTTGGTGCCGGAGCTGGACGCGTTGGACAACGTGATCCTCGCGGCCCGGCTGCTGGGTAAAATCGGCGGGCCGGAGCGCGCGCGGGCGGGGGAGTTGTTGCGCCGGGTGGGCCTCGCGGAGCGCGCGACGCACGTGCCGGCCAAGCTCTCTGGCGGCGAGCGTCAGCGCGTGGCCATCGCCCGCGCGCTCATGAACCGGCCGAGATTGATCCTCGCCGACGAGCCCACCGGCAACCTCGACGAGGGCAGCGGCGACAGCGTGATCGATCTCCTGCTCGCGCTTTGCGCCGAGGAGGGCTGCGCGCTGGTATTGGTGACTCACAACGCGGCGCACGCCGGGCGTTGCGCGCGAAAGCTGTTTCTGCGCGAAGGCGGTTTCCACTCCGTATGACCGGGTAGGGCGAGACTGCCGGTCGCAGGCGGCCGCCTGCCGCCGCGACCGTTCGTAACGCCATACGACCGCTCGTCCCCTCGGCGTGGCGGCGCTTGCGGTCTTCGCGTGCGGTGCCGGGGCATGAAAACAAAAAACCCTCCTCACCCCGTTCGTCATCGCGGCTCTGGCGGCGTCAACGGTTCGGGCCGACGCGAACGCTCAGTCGGAAATACGCTCCGTCTCCGCACTTTTTCCCGTGGCCGCCGGTTCTCCCGGATCCGGCACCTTTGTGATTTCGGGCGCCACTCCCCAACTCGTTTTATTCCGCGCCCTCGGCTCGGGCACCCCGGGCGCGACGATCGGCGACCCGGTCTTGACCGTGACCTCGACGACATCCTCCACCGCTTAGCGCGCGTGAATGGCGCGACGATCTTTGCCGTCACGCACGATCCGCGCCTGCTCGCCCACGCCGACTGCGTGATCCGGATCGGGGACGGTCGCATCCAGGCGGACGAGCGGCCGGCCCGCGCCGGCTGAACCCCGCCGGCC
>JBBRHC010000087.1:0-11936 GCA_038223295.1 Opitutales bacterium | reverse complement strand
TCCCAAAAAACGCTCCGTAAGGCTCAACTGCGGGATTTAGGATAAAATCTCCTTCGTTCTCTTCGTTCCCTTCTGTAAAAAATCGCCATGCCCACGCTCTTCGAACGCATCATCGCCCGCGAAATCCCCGCCAAGATCGAGCACGAGGACGAACACTGCATCGTCATTCACGACATTACGCCGGCCGCGCCCGTTCACCTGCTCATCATCCCGAAGGTCGTCATCCCGCGCGTGGGCGACGCCGAGCCCGAATATCAAAACGTCCTCGGACATCTCCTCCTCACCGCCGGCATCGTCGCGAAAAAACTCCAGCTCGCTCGCGGTTTCCGCCTCGTCGTGAATCATGGGCCGGACGCCTGCGAAACCGTGCCCCACCTGCACGTTCACCTCCTCGCCGGTCGTCAGCTTACCTGGCCGCCCGGCTGACCCGAGTGTGATGCCCGAACGATAATGGACCAAACAAATGCATGCCTCGGTCCGGGGAGCGCACGCGTCTCGCGTGCTGGTGATGGCGTCCCGCCGTCGCCTCCGGAGAGTTGGGCGGGACGCCCGACTCCGCACCCGGGACGGGTGCGCTCCCCGGACCAACAAACCGGGGCAAACGTACGATACACCAATTTCTGCACACTACACTAGCCGGCCCGCAGCCCGCACCCTCGCCCGCCTTTTCGTTCATCCATGCCTTCGCATCCTCGTCCGTCTTCCGATCCGGCTCGCGCCGCCGCCGATGCGGCAACCAAGCCGCCCGAGCCCCCACCGCCCTTTCCGCCGGCCCCGGCGGAAGCGGCGCGCGGGTTGGCGCCGGAAGCGTTGGCGCGGCTCGATGCCTATGGGCGCGAGCTCGCCACGGGTGGCGTCGTGCGCGGGCTTATCGGCCCGCGCGAGGTGCCTCGGCTCTGGGATCGGCATCTGCTCAACTGCGCCGCGCTCGCCGAGCTTATCCGGCCCGGCGAATGCGTGGCCGACATCGGTACCGGCGCGGGTTTGCCCGGCCTCGTGCTCGCGCTGGTGCGGCCCGACCTAAGAGTCATCCTCGTCGAGCCGTTGCAGCGGCGATGCGATTTTCTGGCGGAGATGATCAAACGCTTCGAGCTGGCAAAACGTGTCTCCATCCGGAGAGGCAAGGCCGCCGCCGTGCCGCCGTGCCAGGCGGACGTGGTGACCTCGCGCGCGGTCGCCCCGCTGGAGGAACTTGCGGCGTGGAGTTTGCCGCACGCGCGCGTCGGCGGGCGCCTGCTGGCGCTTAAAGGCCAGCGCGCCGAGGAGGAATTGGCCGCCGCGCTACCGGTGCTGGCGCGCTGGGGGGCGGACGCCGACGGCGTCGTGCAGACCTGCGGCGCGGCGTGGCTGGAAAGCCCGGTGCAGGTGGTGCGCGCCACGCGGCGGCTTTGATCCGAGCTTAACCGAACCACGCCGAGCCGGGGCTATTTGGCGTCGGCGTAGGCCTCCATGCCGACGCAACTGCAGATGAGGTTGCGGTCGCCGTAGACGTTGTCCACGCGACCGACCGCCGGCCAGAATTTGCTCGCGCGCGTCCAGGGCGCGGGGAAGGCGGCGACCTCGCGGCCGTAGCCACGTTTCCACTCGTCGCCGCACACGACGAGGGCGGTGTGCGGGGCGTTTTTGAGCGGGTTGTCGAGCTTGTCGGCCTCGCCGTTGGCCACGGCCTGCATCTCGCCGTGGATACCGATGAGGGCGTCGCAGAAGCGGTCGAGCTGGGCGAGGTCCTCGCTCTCGGTGGGCTCGATCATGAGCGTGCCGGCCACGGGCCAGCTCATGGTCGGGGCGTGGTAACCGTAGTCCATGAGGCGCTTGGCGGCGTCCTCGACCTCCACGCCGTGCTTTTTCCAACCGCGCAGGTCGATGATGCACTCGTGGGCCACGCAGCCGTTCTCGCCGCGATACAGGACGGGGAAAAACTTTTCCAGGCGTTGCGCGATGTAGTTGGCGGAGAGGATGGCGACCCGGGTGGCCTCGGTGAGGCCCTCGGCGCCCATCATGCGGATAAACATCCACGGAATGACGAGGATGCTGGCGCTGCCGTAGGGCGCGGCGGAGACGGCGCCGATGATCCGGGGCGTGACGATGTCCCCGGCTTGAAGTGGCGCGGGCGTCTCGCCCGCGGGTCTGGCCGACATGGGCGGGACGCCCATGCCACCCGATCCGCCCAGGCCACTCCGATGCACGACGTGGCGGGGCGCGCTGACCGGGTGGCCGGGCAGGTAGGGCACGAGGTGGGCGGCCACGCAGACGGGGCCGACGCCGGGGCCGCCGCCGCCGTGGGGGATGCAGAAGGTTTTGTGCAGATTCAGGTGGCAGACGTCGGCGCCGATGCGGGCGGGCGAGGTGAGGCCGACCTGGGCGTTCAAGTTGGCGCCATCCATGTAGACCTGGCCGCCGCGCCCGTGGACGAGGGCGGTGACGTCGAGTATCGAGCTTTCGAATACGCCGTGGGTGGACGGGTAGGTGATCATGAGCGCGGCGAGCCGCGCGGCGTGGGCGTCGGCCTTGGCGCGGAGGTCGGCGAGGTCGATGTTGCCGAGGGCGTCGCAGGCGACGGGGACGACGGTGAAGCCGCCCATGACGGCGCTGGCGGGGTTGGTGCCGTGGGCGCTGGTGGGGATGAGGCAGATGTTGCGGTGGCCCTCGCCGCGCGCCTCGTGGTAGGCGCGGATGGCGAGCAGGCCGGCGTATTCGCCCTGGGAGCCGGCGTTGGGCTGGAGGGAAATGGCGGCGAAGCCGGTGATCTCGCAGAGCCAGGCCTCGAGCTCGCGGGCGAGGCGCTGGTAGCCGCGGGTCTGGTCGGCGGGAGCGAAGGGGTGGAGCTTGGAGAACTCGGGCCAGGAGACGGGATACATCTCGGAGGCGGCGTTGAGCTTCATGGTGCAGGAGCCGAGCGACACCATGGAGTGGCAGAGGGAGAGGTCCCTGGCCTCGAGCCGCTTGATGTAGCGGAGCATCTCGTGCTCGGTGTGGTGGGAGTTGAAGACGCGCGCGAAGAGGTAAGCGGAGGTGCGTGCGAGGTCGCCAAGCGAATGGCGAAGGTCGAAATCCGACTGACGAAGGTCGGCGTCGGCGGGGGTGAGTTCGGCGGATTCGCTGAAGCACGACAGGAGGGCGCGGAGCTCGGCTTCGGTGGTGGGTTCGTCGAGGGAAAGGGCGACGGTGGCGGAGTCGAGCACGCGGAGGTTGAGCTTGCGGGCCTCGGCGGCGGCGTGGACGCGGGCGGCGGAGACGTTGCCAATCGTCAAAGTATCGAAGACGGGGGCGGTGTTGACGGTGGCGCCGGCGCGACTGAGCGCGGCGGCGAGCAGCGTAGTGAGGCCGTGGATACGGGTGGCGATGCGGCGCAGGCCGGCCGGGCCGTGGTAGACGGCGTACATCGACGCCATGACGGCGAGGAGCACCTGGGCGGTGCAGATGTTGGACGTGGCTTTGTCGCGGCGGATGTGCTGCTCGCGGGTGCCGAGCGAGAGGCGGAGGGCGGGGTTGCCCTGGGCGTCGCGGGAGACGCCGACGAGGCGGCCGGGCATCTGGCGTTTAAAGGCGTCGCGGGTGGCGAAAAAGCCGGCGTGCGGGCCTCCGAAGCCGAGCGGCACGCCGAAGCGCTGGGCGGAGCCGACGGCGACGTCGGCGCCAAATTCGGCGGGCGGGCGCAGGAGGGTGAGGGCGAGCAGATCGGTGGCGACGACGCAGTAGGCGTCGGCGGCGTGGGCGCGGGCGAAAAGGCCGGCGAAATCGTGGATGTCGCCGGTGGTGTCGGGGTATTGGACGAGGAGGCCGAAGAGGCCGGGGACGGCGGCGGGGTCGAGCGAGGCGTGGTCGCCGACCTGGATGGCGATGCCCAGGGGCTCGGCGCGGGTTTTGACGAGGTCGATGGTCTGCGGGTGGCAGCGGGCGGAGACGAAGAAGACGCCGCCGTCGAGGTCGCGCATGCGGTGGCAGAGCATCATGGCCTCGGCGGCGGCGGTGCCTTCGTCGAGGAGGGAGGCGTTGGCGATGTCGAGACCGGTGAGGTCGGTGACGAGGGTCTGGTAGTTGAGCAGGGCCTCGAGACGGCCTTGCGAGACCTCGGCCTGGTAGGGCGTGTAGGGCGTGTACCAGGAGGGGTTTTCAAAAATGGCGCGCTGGATGACGGGCGGGGTGAGCGTGTCGTAGTAGCCCTGGCCGATGAAGTTGCGGAAGACGCGGTTGAGGTCGGCGACTTCGCGGAGTTCGGCGAGCGCGGCGGATTCGCCGAGCGGGGCGGGGAGGGAGAGCGGGGCGGCGAGCCGGATGTGGGCCGGGACGGTGGCGGCGATGAGGGCGTCTAGCGAGGGGCGACCGAGGGCGGCGAGCATGTGGGCGCGCTCGGCGGCGGTGGGCGAGGTATGGCGCGGGGCGAAGGCATCGGTCGGCGCTAGGAGCGCGGCGAGGGAGAGGCCGCGAGCGGCGAGAGGAGAGTCGGGAGTGGAGGTGGCGGGCGCGTGGGCGGGCATGGCTGGGCGTAGCGTGGGAACGAGTGGGGGAGCCGCAAACGGAAAGGCGGGTGAGGAGGGCGGGGAAATGAAGGGGAAGTGTGGTCGGCGGATGGAAAGTGGCATGGGCGTCCCGCCCATGAGATCGGCAGCGAACGGGCGCGATGCCCATTCGTTCACGGGCGGGACGCCCGTGCCACGCCGGAGGAGCAGCCCAGGACATCACTTCCGCTTACATTTGGGCGGGGGCCGGGCGGAAAACAAACGCGTTGTGTTATCGGGGCGGTGGTGGGGAAATCGTGGATGGAAAGCAACACACCCTCCTGGCAGGAACGATTTGGGCTCACCACCTGCGCGGCCTCGGCGATCAAGCAAACCATCCCGCCCACCGCGCTCGGCGTGGCGGTGGTCTACGCGGCGGTGGCGGAGGGGGAGCAAATTTACCTCGTGGTGGAATCGCGCGCCGGCGCGCTGCTCGAGCAATGCACGCGGCGCTTGCAGACGGCGAAGCTGCCCTCGGTGGAGGCCTTGCAGGTGGCCTTCAAGGCGCAGGCTCTGGCCGACAGCTCGGCGGAATCGGTGCATGCGGCGTGTCGCGAGCAGGTCATCTTCGCGGGCGAGATGCGGCGCGAATTGCGGCCGGCGATGCGGTGAGCGCGGCGGGTGAAACGGGATGGCGAGGGGTGTCTCGCGTGGTTGTTGTCGTTATCTTATGAAAATCAAATCCGCCGAGTTCGAGATCAGCGCGCCCGACCTGAAGTCGTGCCCGCGCTGGCAGTTGCCGGAGTTCGCGTTTATCGGGCGCTCGAATGTGGGCAAATCGTCGTTGATCAACCTGTTGACCGAACGCCGCGCGCTGGCGAACGCATCGAGCATGCCGGGCAAGACCAAGTTGATTAACTTCTTCCGGGTGAATGCGAACTGGAGTTTGGTGGATTTGCCCGGCTACGGCTACGCGAAGGTGGCGACGCAGGACAAACACGAGTTCAACCGCGCGGTGGGCGACTACATCGAGAAGCGCACGGTGCTGGCGGCGGTTTTCGTGCTGATCGATTCGCGGCTGGAGCCGCAGCGCATCGACCTCGATTTCCTGCGCTGGCTGGTGGAGTGCGAGGTGGAGTTCGCGTTGATTTTCACCAAGACGGACAAGCAGTCGGCGGCACAGACGCAGGCCGGCATCGACGCGTTCATGGCGGCGTCGGCGGAGTTTTTGTCCGAGGTGCCGCCGGTCTTCTCCTGCTCCTCGGTGAGCAAGGCGGGGCGGATGGAGATTTTGGATTTTATCGCCGCGACGCTGGTCGCCGTGCGCGGGTGAGGCGCGGGGGCGACGGCGGCGGTGGCGCAAAATCACTCGCGGGTCGCGTCGCGGGGCAGGGCTTCGAGGTCGAGGGTGACGCCGGCTTTTTCGAGGGTGTCGAGCAGGGGCGCGGCGTAGGTCTCGGCTAGGGTTTCCAGTGCGAAGGTGAGGTCCAGGCGCTCGTCGTCGGTGGCGAAGGCGAGGGCTTCGGCGAGGGCAAAAATATCCGCGTCGGTGAAGTGTTCTTCCAGGACGGAGGGGCGCATTTGCTCGGAACTCAGGGTGGGCCAGCCTCCGTCGCGCGCGGACGCGTCCCGGGAGAGGTGGACGACGCCGGTGAGGTGGGAACGGGCGATGCGGGCGGACAGTTTTTGCAAGGTGGACCAGGCGACGGCGGCGTGCGCGAGGGCGGCTTGGCGGAGAATCGCGGGGCGGGAGGCAAGCAGTGCGGAGAGTTTCATAGCGATGAATTTTTCCTGCGAGGTGCCCGTGCACCGGTGGTGGTTGAGGTTTATGGTGAACGAGCTCGATAAGCGCGAAGCCAACGCCGCCCGACGCGAAAGCGGCGGTGCCAATAGCCTGACCTAATCTGCCAGCCTGTGTGGGTGCTGTCCCAAGAGTCCTGAACTGCTGAAGTCCGAGCCGGGCGAAAAAAAACTCTGCGCCTAACGAGCTACCGACATCTAACAGGTTCGCGGGGTGGCGGGACCACGCTACGAACCGGACGATCTACGAACAAGTGGACCATGCGGCCGCGCCGGGTGGGCGCAAGCCGCCAGACGGAAAACATCCGGAGTGAAAATACGTGGGGTGCGGCGCTCACTCGCCGCGCTCGACCTCACATCGCGTCGTAGATTTGCACGCCTTCCCAGAAGGGCTTGAAACGCTGAACGAAGGCGGTGTGGACGGGGTCGATCTGATAGGCGTCGTGGGCCGCCACATCGGTGAAAAGCGCGGTGATGGCATAGGTGTAGCTGGCGTCCACCACGGCGCGGGCCGGGATCGGGGCCGGTTCGCCGATGTAAAGGTCGCGGACAGTCGGGATGGGGCGCAGGGACTCCAGGCCCTCGGTGCGAAACTCCGCGCGCTGGGCGGGAGTAAGATCGGGGCGGAGCCAGAAAACGACGGTGTGTACGAGCATGGGTGGAAGGATGGCGGAACGCTCGCGCCGCGTTCCACAAGTCGGCGAGCCCAAAAAACCCTTTTCAACGGGGCGGGGGGAGGCGTATAGCCAACACTCGGTTTTTACCCTCCCTTTTCGCCATGCTCACGCCCACCCACATCCAGCTTATCGGCCCCGAGGTGGCGATCGCGTGGGAAGACGGCGTAGAGACTTATTTCACCGGCGAGGAATTACGCGCCGCCTCGCCGAGCGCGGAGAACCTCGGCGAGCATGACATCCTGGGTAACAAATACGGTGGCGACGGCCCCACGCGTTTCCCCGGCGTGACCGTGCTGGCTTGGGAGCGGGTGGGGAACTACGCGCTGCGTTTTGATTTTAGCGACCGCCACCGTACCGGACTTTTTACCTACGCCTACCTGCGCGAGCTGGCGGCGCGACACCGGTAGAAAGAACTCAGGCGCGCGGCCCGGCGCACGGCGGGCGGGCGGCGGCCGGCATGACCGGGTGTCAGCGCTCTCGTAAAGATTGATCGGGCCGGCCCGCAAGTCCCGGTCCGGCAACCATAAACCATAAATCCTAAATCATAAATGCCCATGTCTTTCCCTCTTCGCACCACCTTGGCCGAGATCGAACTCGGCGGCACGCTCCAGCCCAAATTTGGCGCGGACGGCCTCATCCCGTGCATCACGCAGGACATCGCCACCGGACAGGTGCTGATGTTCGCGTTTATGAATGCGGAGTCGCTGGCGCACACCTTGAAAACGAAAAAGGCCACCTACTGGAGCCGTTCCCGCAACAAGCTTTGGGTAAAGGGCGAAGAGTCGGGCAATGTGCAGTGGGTGAAGGAGCTATGCACCGACTGCGACCAGGATGTGCTTTTGATCAAAGTCGAGCAGGACGGCGCGGCCAACGCGTCGTGCCACAATGGCTACAAGAGCTGTTTCTATCGGAAGCTCGAGGATCTGGACGGCGGGGACTTCAAGCTGGGCTTCACTGCGGAGCGGCTTTTCGACCCGGCGGTGGTTTATAAAAAGAAGTAGAGGCGTCGGACGCGGGCTGTGCCGAAGCTTTTGAGCCTTGGTTTATTCTGGGTGTGAGAGGAAGTGATGCGGGGCGGTTCCTCCGGCTTGGCACGGGCGTCCCGCCTCGTGAGGGAATGGGCATCCTGCCCGTTCGCTTCCGATCCCAAGGGCGGGACGCCCATGCCACTTTCGATCCGCTAATATCACGTTCTGGTACACCAGTCTGTTTGCGGGAAGGGCGGCGGTTCGGTGGGGTCGAGGGGCGGGCACGCAGGAGCGCGGGTGGGAAAAGCGAGCAGGGCCAAGTTCCGCGTTTCCCTTGGGGCGGGTTTTGATCAAGGTGCCGGGTAATGTCCGATCTGCCGCTCGCCGTTTTTCTTGTGCCGATCTTCCTGGTGTTTGAGGTCACCCAACTGATCTACGCCGAGCGTTTTTTGGGCGTGAAACAGATTCAGGTCGGGGCCGATCCGCGTCGGCTGGGACCCCCGGAGTCGATCGCCGCGTTGTGGGCGCTGTGCATCCTTTCGCAGGGGGCGTGGCTGCTTTGGCTGCTGTTTGCGGATGGCAGCCGAGTGCACGCGGCGTGCCTGCTACTGGTGTCGCTGTGCGGGTTTGCCCTGCGCGGGGCCTGTGCGCTGCGGTGGGTGCTGGTCATCCTCACGGTCGAGGGGGCGCTGCGGATGGGGCTGATGGTCTCGATGTTGGGCAGCGCGTGGCGCGCCCTTTGAGTTGTATCGGCGCTTATGGCCTTTCCGGAGATCGACGCGCCCTCGCCAAACTTTTCCGCCGAGCCGCCGCATGAACGGCGGGGCGTGTGTTTCCATCACACGGTGATGCCTTTCGCGGATACAGTGGCGTTCATGGGCCGGGCGGAGAGTCGGGTGAGTTACCACGTGGTGATCGCGGCGGACGGGTCGCGCGCGCGGCTGGTGGCGGATACGGACGTGGCGTGGCACGCCGGGGTATCCGGTTTTCAAGGACGCGCGGGGTGCAACGCGTTCCTGCTCGGGGTCGCGTTCGTGGGCGACACGCGGGTCGCCCCGCTCGCCGAAGCGCAAATCGCGTCGGTACTGGAGTGGCTGGCTGCGCGCTGGGCGGCTCGGGGGTGGAGTCTCGACTGGATGACGGATCACCGCCAGATCGCGCCCGGCCGGAAGGATGATCTCGCGCCGGCGGAGTGGGTGCGGCTGCGCGAAGCGATCGCGGCGCGCTTTGGCGAGTGATTCTTTTTCTGGCGGGCGGTAAGGTCTGATTTCCAGTGTTCCAGATTTCCGGGTTGTGACACGGAGCCGAGCCGGAGCTCCGACGCAGAGAGCACAGAGGAAAGACAGGCCCGATTTTTCGTAATCGATTGGCTATCTGGTTTTTGGGGCGGAATTCGGTGAAACGATGAAACGATGGCCCGGGCTTCCGCTGAAATTGGCCACAAAAGGCACAAAAAGGCACAAAAAGAGCCGCGGCTTTTGTGCTTTTTGTGCCTTTTATGGCAATTTTTAGATCAGGGCGTCGGGGCGGGCGGAGTGGCCTCGTAGGCGGCCCACCCTTCGAGGAGGGCGGCGACCACGGTCGAGCCGACGCGGTGGGCGGCCTCCAGGGCGGGGAGCATGCCTTGGTATTCCGCGACCATGCTGGCGGCGGCGGATTGGCCGGTCGGGGGCAGGGAGAAATTGCTGCCGGTGCGCAGGAAGAGCACGCGGTCGAACTTCACTTTCGCGAGGGAATCGAGGCGGGAGAGGGCGTTGGCGATGCCGTGGTCCTCCATGTTGGTCATGGCGCAGAGGCCCTGGCCCCCGGTGTAGAGGGCGGTCCAGTCGTCGGCCCATTTTTGCATGACGGCGCCGTGCCAGTAGCGGCAGGAGGCGAAGCTCTCGCCCAGGAGCACGACGGGGCCTTTTCGCGTGGCGGGGAAGTCGGCGTAGAGGGCGCGGTGCGCGGCGGCGGCGGGCGAGTCGGCGAGGGCGATGTCCTGGGTTTTCGAATACGCCCAGGCCACGAGGGCGGGGTTGAGCGCCCAGCTCATGGGTTTGGGCGCCCAGTCGGGGATGACGGGTTTTTGGAGCGGGGTTTTGTTGCCCAGGGCCATGATGCCGTAGGGCCAGTCAGCGGGGGCCTCGCGGGAGTCGATCTCGTAGGCGATGTCGCCGTCGATGACGTGGCGCGCCCAGGCGGCGCTGCCCTCGGCGGCGACGTGGGGATTCACACCCGCGATGCCGTTGACGAGCCAGTAGCTGCGCGAAAAATCGAAACGCGGGTCGAGGCCGAGCGCAAGGATCTGCAGGCCCGCCCGCACGGTGGTGCCGGAGACGACGCCGTAGACTCCGGTGGCGGGATTGAACCGGAGAGGGCGATCAAGGCCGGGCACGACGAGAGACTCGGTGAGGTGTTCGCGCTCGGCCCAGAGCTGGAATTCGCCGGGTTTGTCGCCGGTGTCGGCGCCGATCTCGAAGGTCGTCACCACCATGATCTTGGGACGGATCAGCTCGGCGGCGGGCACGGCCTGGAGGCCGACCAGAAACAGGGTGATGAAGAGGAGGAGGCGGAAGACGGGCTTGAGCAACATGGCACGGCGGGTTTCGCAAGCGGCGTGCCAGTCGTCGAGGACAGGTTCCGGTAATTTTTTGGGCCGGGGCGGGTCTTTCGGCTTTGTCAAAAACTCGGACATTGCCGCAAAAATGCACAAAAGTCGCAAAACGAAAGGAAACGGGCCGAGGCTTTTGGGCTTTCTGTGCTTTTCGCGGCTATTTTTTTTGCCGATCTTTTTCAACCGCTCGGGCCTTGGAAGGGGGTTTATGTAGATGGTTGGCTGGCTATTGACTGCATACAAAACCCGGACGGCGGGGTGCGGCGACCCCGCCCTAAACTTGGGTGCGGAAGTAGGTGATGGTGCGCGCGAGACCTTGCTCGAGCTCCACGGTGGGAGCCCAGTTATTGAGGTGTTTTTGCGCGAGGGTGATGTCGGGGCGGCGTTGTTTGGGGTCGTCGCCGGGGAGCGCGCGGTGGACGATCTTCGATTTGCTGCCGGTGAGCTTCAGGGTGAGCTCGGCGAGCTGGAGCATGGTGAACTCGCCGGGGTTGCCGATGTTGATGGGGCCGGTGACGGCGTTCTGGTTCATGAGGCGCACAAAACCTTCGATGAGGTCGTCGACGTAACAAAAGGAACGCGTTTGGGTGCCGTCGCCGTAGATGGTGATGTCTTCGCCCTTTAGCGCCTGGACGATGAAGTTGGATACGACGCGGCCATCGTTGGGATGCATGCGCGGGCCGTAGGTGTTGAAGATGCGCACGATTCGGATTTCGACGCTGTTTTGGCGGTGGTAGTCCATGAATAGCGTCTCCGCGACGCGCTTGCCTTCATCGTAGCAGGAGCGGATGCCGATGGGGTTGACGTTGCCCCAGTAACTCTCGGGTTGGGGGTGCAGGGCGGGGTCGCCGTAGACCTCGGAGGTGCTGGCCTGGAAAACGCGGGCGCGGGTGCGTTTGGCAAGGCCGAGGCAGTTGATGGCGCCCATGACGGAGGTTTTTACCGTCTTGATGGCGTTGTATTGATAGTGCGGCGGGGAGGCGGGGCAGGCGAGGTTGTAGATCTGGTCGACCTCGAACTTGAAGGGGTCGATGACGTCGTGGCGCACCAGCTCGAAGTCGGGGCGGCCGTGGAGGTGGGCGATGTTGCTTTTTCGCCCGGTGAAAAAGTTGTCGAGACAGATGACGTCGTTGCCCTCCTTTAGAAGACGGTCGCAGAGGTGGGAACCGAGGAAGCCGGCGCCGCCGGTGACGAGGATACGCATGGTGGTGGTGGAAGTTGGAGAAGCGCATGAAGGGAACCTCCCTGATCCGCCACAAGCCCGCCGACGTCGCCTAGCCGCCAAAAGGCCTAAATCGGGGTAGGCCTGAGTGGTTTTAGCCCGAAATCCGGAGTAGGAGCCGATGAGATGGCGCAAGAAGTTGGATCAGATGGTCGTTCGTGAATCCCGAGGTGCACTGAATAGTGCATTGAGCGGGTGAACGAACGAGCAGATGACCAGCAGATTGCGCCAGAT
>JBBRHC010000086.1:0-12172 GCA_038223295.1 Opitutales bacterium | reverse complement strand
CCTCGGTCTCGATCTTTACCCTTTCAAAACCAGCCCCGTACGCGCCAACGCATGGTGCGGGGGGCGTGGGGCGGGTTGAGCGCGAGGGGCCCGGGGGTGGCGCGGGGGGGGGGGGGTTTTAAACGGGGAAGATCGAGACCGAGGGCGGCGGAGTGCGCGCGGTAGGCGGCGGAGGTGGCATCGGCCCCGAGCTTGCCGAGGAAGGCGGTGCGGGCGCCGAGCTGGGCGGCGACGCGGATCACGTTGGCCGCGCTGCCACCGGGGGCGAGGACGGGCGGCTCGGGCAGGCGCGCGACGAGGGCCTCCATCTCGGCGGCGTCAACGAGCACCATGCCGCCCTTGTCGCCGCTCACGGTGGCGAGGAAGGATTCGGGCACCCTGGCGGTGAGATCCATGATGGGGGAGCCGAGGCCGAGAAGGTCGAGAGTGGGCATGGGAGCGGGAGTGGGAAACGGAAGAGGCGGAAAGCGGAGGAGGCGGGAACACAAAAGCCGCGCCCGGAGGGGCGCGGCGGGGGACCGGATAAGGCGTGGGAACGGCTTAGTTGGCCACGGTGAGGCTGGTGACGAGCAGGATCTCTTCGTCGACCTCGATCTGGATGGAGTAGTCGCCAGGGGCGGGGAAGGCGAGGTTGCGCACGTCGTTGATCAGGTTGATGCGCTGGAGCGGGCCCTGGGACTCGAATTCGCGGTCGAGGAGGACGCTCATGGACTCGGGGCTGAGGCCGAGGGAGATCTTGATCTTGTGCTTGCCGGTGGTGACGTCGGTGAGCGTCAGGAACCAGATCATGAAGGGGTGGGTGAGCGGGAACTGGCGACCGCGGATGGCGGAGAACACGCCGAGGATGGTGTGTTTGCCGGTGGCCGGATCGATGTGGACGCCGTCGCAAAGGAGCCAGCAGAGGACTTGGGGTTTGTTGGAGGTGGACATAGGTGGGAGGAAAAACGCGCAGCGTGGGCGGCGTCTGCGCGGGGGGGAAGTCGGAAGTGAGGCGCGCGTAAAATCGTTGCTTGCCCGTTCGGTGGAGCGGTCGGGGCCGAGGTCGGAGGCCGCCGAACGGGTGCGGCGAAGCGGGGTGGCGACGGCGGCGGGCGGCTCGCGGCTCAGCAGGTGACGTCTTTGCCCTCGCTGCCGAAGATGCGCATGCGGTCCTCGGGGGTGGTCTTGGTGATGCCGTCGGGGGCGTAGTGAAACTGGAGGGCGCGGCGGCGCTGGCCGGAAAAGTTGTGGGGCGTGCCGTGGGGCAGGAGGCCGTCGAAGAGGAGCAGGCCGCCCGGCTTGAGCGGCGCGGCGACGGAGCGCCGACCCAGCATGGTGGCGTCGCAAATCTGCCAGTCGCGGCGTTTGAAGTGGACGATGGGCTCGCGGTGCTGGCCGGGGAGGAGCTGCATGCATCCGTTCTTGATCGTGGCCTCGTCGAGCGCGATCCAGACGCCTATGACGGGTGTGTCCAGGGGGTAGTCGAAGTAGGCGAGGTCCTGGTGCCAGGGCTTTTCGCGCCCCAGGGCGGGGGGCTTGAGGAGGGCCATGTCCTGGAACATGAAGGGGGTGCGGCCATCCATCAGGGCGCGGGTGACGGCCAGGAGCTCCGGGTGATGGGAGAGGGCGCCGAGGCGGGCATCGACGCCGACGAACCACATGAGTTTGCGCACCGCGTCCTGGCGTTGCTCAAGGGTGAGGGAGGCGAGTTTTTCGCGGGCGGCGGCCTCGAAGGAAATGCCGTCGAAGCCGGGTTTTTCGCCCATGATGAGGCTGGATAGGCCGGTGAGGGCGTCGCGCACCTCGGCGGGCGAGAACGCTTGCCGCACGACGAGGTAGCCATGCTCGCGGTAGAAGGCGATCTCGCGCGGGCCGATGTCCGAGAGGTGTTCGACGCCTTGGGCGAGGTCGGGTCCGGGCTGATAAAGCGCGGGATCGTGAAGTTCGGCGCCTGGATCGAAGGCGGCGGCGGCGGGGGAGGCGGGGGTGGTTTCGGGGAGGGCGGAGGAGGTGCTCATGGCCGTAAGTTTATCCGAATACGGCTTGCTAGGCCATGAACCCGCCCGGCATAGATTTGCATTTATCCGACAAATATGAACCTGGCGGGAAAAGAGTTTCGGGTGCGCCTCGCCGATAGCGGGCGGGTGCGGTGCGAGCCGGGTTGGAATCTCGGGCCGGAGTGGGCGCGGGGCTTGCGCGACTACGATCTGTGGTTCGTCTGGGCGGGGCGCGGGCGGATGGTGACGGACGACGGCGCGGTGGAGTTGACGCCCGGAGCCGTGTTCTGGATGCGACCGGGGCGGCGCTACGAGGCGGAGCAGCGGCCGGAGGCGCGACTGGGAGTGACTTATATACATTTCGATCTGGTGACTGAGGAGGGAGCGGCGGCGGCGTGGCGGGTGCCGCCGGTGGAGGCGATGCGGACGCGGCAGGTGGATTTTGTGGATCTGGCGTTGCGGCGCGTGCTGGCGCTGGCGGGCGAGCCGGGCGGGCGCGGGGTGGCGGAGGCTTTGTTTGGCGTGGTGCTCGAGGATCTGGTGCGGGAAAACAGCGGAGCGGCGGGGACGGCGGAGGCGGCGGGGGTGGAGAAACATCACCGCGAAATCGTCGAGCGGGCGGTTGCCCGGATACGCGAGAGCCCGGCCGACGCGCCACCGGTGGCGGATCTGGCGCGGGCGGCCGGCTATAGCGTGGACCACTTCTCGCGGATTTTCGCCCGGGTGGTCGGCGAGGGCCCGCAGGAGCACGTCATCAATGCCAGGATCGAGCGCGCGCGGCTGCTGTTGGCGGAGTCGAGCCTATCGGTGGGCATGATCGCGGAGGCCCTGGGTTTCCGGGACGGGTTTTTCTTCTCGCGGCAGTTTCGGCAGCGCACCGGGCGCACGCCGACGGAGTATCGCAAGGGGCTGCGCCGGGGCGCCCCGTAGGCGGGGCGCGGGCGGGCTTATTGAACTCAGGTTCAATCCTGCGCGCACCTGCTCCTCCGGCGTCGCACGGGCATCCTGCCCGTTCGCCGCCGATCCCATGGGCGGGAAGCCCATGCCACTTTCGATCCGATGGCATCGCTTCCCGCGGCAGCCATGCTTCGGGGGATTTCCTTGTCAGGGTTCCCTCCCGCTTCATATCCGGTTCGGATGAAGTATATTTTTGTCACGGGCGGTGTCGTCTCCTCGCTGGGCAAGGGCCTCACGGCGGCGGCGCTGGGCGCGCTGCTCGAGATGCGCGGACTCACCGTGCGCATCCAAAAATTCGACCCCTACCTCAACGTCGATCCGGGCACGATGAGCCCCTACCAGCACGGCGAGGTTTACGTGCTCGAGGACGGCGCGGAGACCGACCTCGATCTCGGGCATTATGAGCGCTTCACGAGCGGAAAACTTTCCCGGCTCAACAACCTCACCAGCGGCCAGGTTTACGAGAGCGTGATCCAGAAAGAGCGACGCGGCGCCTATCTCGGCAAGACCGTGCAGGTGATCCCGCACGTGACCAACGACATCAAGGAGCGCATCACGATGGGGGGCAAAGACGTCGATATCCTCATCACCGAGATCGGCGGCACCACGGGCGACATCGAGGGCTTGCCCTTTCTGGAAGCACTGCGCCAGTTCGCGCTCGAGCAGGGGCCGCGCGACGTGATTTTTCTGCACGTGACACTCGTGCCCTACCTCGCCGCCGCCGGCGAATTGAAGACGAAGCCCACCCAGCAATCGGTGGCGAAACTGCGCGAGATCGGCATCCAGCCGCACATCCTGGTGTGTCGCAGCGAGCATCCGGTGGACGCGAGCGTGCGCGACAAGTTGTCCATGTTCTGCAACGTGCCGGTGAAGGCCGTGGTCGAGTGCCGCGACGTGGACTCGATCTACGAGCTGCCGGTCGCTTTGCAAAACGAGGGTTTGGACCAGCTCGTGGTCGATCTCTTCGGGCTGAAAAGACCCATGCCCGAGCGCAACGTCTGGGCGGAGCTCTCGCGCCGCATCCGCAACCCCGCGCACAGCGTGAAAATCGGCGTGGTGGGCAAATACATCGAGCTGCAGGACGCCTACAAATCCGTCTACGAATCCATCACCCACGCCGGCATCGCGAACAACGCGAAGGTCGAGGTCGTGCGGGTCGACGCCGAGGAGCTGGAGAAACGCGGCGGCATCGCGCTGCTCAAGGGGCTCGACGGCATCCTCGTCCCCGGCGGCTTCGGCGACCGCGGCACCGAGGGCAAGATCATCGCCGCCCGTTTTGCGCGCGAAAACAAAGTGCCCTACTACGGCCTGTGCCTCGGCCTGCAGATCGCGGTCATCGAGTTTTGCCGCAACGTGCTGCATCTGAAAGGGGCCAACTCCACCGAGTTCGACGCGGCGTCGCCACACCCCGTGATCAACATGATGGAGGAGCAGAAAAAGATCATCGACAAGGGCGCGACCATGCGGCTCGGCAGCTACGAGTGCGCGCTCACCCCGGGCTCGAAGGCGGCCAAGGCCTACAAGACCGAGAGCGTGCGCGAGCGCCATCGCCATCGCTACGAGGTCAACAACGCCTACGTCGGCCAGTTCCAGCGCGCCGGCCTGGTCGTCTCGGGCGTCAACCCGCGTCGCAACCTGGTCGAGATCGTGGAGCTGAAGGACCACCCCTTCTTCCTCGCGGTGCAGTTTCACCCGGAGTTCCAATCCAAGCCCTTGCAGGCGCACCCGCTCTTCGCGGCGTTCATCGCGGCGGCACTGAAGGCGCGCAAGGCCACGAAGGGGAAGGCGAAGGCGACGGCGAAAACGTCAAAGACCGGGTCCGCGAAAAACCCCAAAGCTGACGCGAAGGCCGCGAAGGCCGTGAAGCCCGCCAGGAAACCCAAGGCCTGACGATTCGGTTTCCACGCGTTGCACGGTTTCCTGGGCGGCGCGCTCTTCGCGCCGTTCGCGATCCATGCGTTAAACTCATTTTCCCATGCCTCTTTTCGATCCGAAAAAACTCCTTGTCCTGGCCGGTCCGTGTTCGTTGGAAAACGAGACGGTGGTGCGCGCGGTGGCCGAGAAACTGGTGGTGCTGCGCGGCAAGTACCCCGAGCTGAACCTCGTCTTCAAGGGCTCGTTCGACAAAGCCAACCGCACCTCCATCGCGGGCGGGCGCGGCACCGGGCTGGAGGGCGGTCTCGCGCTGCACGCCCTGGTTAAAAAAGACTACGGTCTGCCCTGCGTGACCGACGTGCATGAGAGCGACCAGTGCGCGCCGGTCGCGGCGGTGTGCGACGTGTTGCAAATCCCCGCCTACCTCTGCCGCCAGACCGATCTGCTCCTCGCCGCCGCCGCGACCGGCCGTGTGGTCAACGTGAAGAAGGGCCAGTTCCTCTCACCCAGCGACATGGTGCATGTGGTCGGGAAACTGGCGCACGGCGGCGCGGCCGAGATCTGGCAGTGCGAGCGCGGCGCGACCTTCGGCTACAACAACCTCGTGGTCGACATGCGCAGCTTCCCCATCCTGGCGCGCAACGGCTTCCCGACCATCCTCGACGCGACGCACAGCGTGCAGCTCCCCGGCGCGGCCGGCGGCAAGAGCGGCGGGCAACGCGAATTCGCGCCGACGCTGGCCTTCGCCGCGCTGGCGGCGGGCGCGGACGGGTTGTTCCTGGAGACGCATCCCGACCCGGACAACGCGCTCAGCGACGGGCCCAACATGGTGCCGCTGGACGAGATGGAGGCGCTGCTGGTGAAGTGCCTCGCGTTCTGGCGCTGCGCGCGGAGCTGAGAGTGGTGAAGGGCGGCGAGGATCTGAAGGCCACGCGCCAGCCGGCGGTGAGGCTGCGCCCGGCGCCGACGCGGGCGACCTTGGCGAGGAGGTCCGCGTCGAGGGCGTTGGAGACGGAGAGCGACACGGTTTGCGTGGCTTTGCCGAGGCCGAGCGGCCAGGTGTATCCGGCGTTCAGGCCCACGACCGTGAAGGCGGGATACTCGAGGTAGGGGCGGTCGGGGCGGGTGTAGTTTTGCACCACGGGGCCGATGTGGCTCGCGTCGCCGCCCACACCTACGGCCACGATCTCCTCTCCGTCACCACTTCTAGCTCCTCGCTCCTAGCTCCTAGCTTCTAGCTCCTATTTTCTCTACGACGGCGGCAGCAGCGTCCGCGCCCTGGCTGACGAGACCGGCGCGATCATCGACCGCTACACTTACGACGCCTTCGGTGTCCACTTGGAGCACACAGGCCCCAGCGACAACGCCTACCTGTATCGAGGCGAGCAGTGGGACAGCGATCTAGGCCTTTATTATTTACGGACCAGGTTCATGAACCCGGAAAGCGGCCGCTTCTGGAATCAGGACACTTACGAGGGCTCAAATTCAGACCCCGCTTCCCTTCATAAATATAACTATGGGTCCAGCAACCCGGTCATGTTCATGGATCCGAGCGGGCATTTCTCTTTGCCCAGCATATCGATTGGAATGGCAATTACCGGTGTTTTGGGCGGAATGGCTGTTGTTAGTCACTATCATTATATTGGCGGCCCTCCCGCTAGGGCGCTGCGGGCCGGTGGATTAGCCAATACGCAAGAGCAGATTGCTAATCAGGCGACGATATTGAGCCTTCTTACGATTATTGCCAGCGATGGAAGAGTTCGATTTGATAGCCTGAATATGGGGGTTGTTGGGACGCTTGGAGCGGCAACGCCAGGGACAAATAATCGTCAACGGTTGCGAAACGCCTTTGAGGCTTACACCAACTATCAAGGTTGGGCGACAGCGGCGGGCGAGCTTTCGAATCGTATTGGTTTAACCCGAAATCCGAAGTGGGAGCCGATGAGATGGCGCAAGATGCTGGATCAGATGGTCGTTCGTGAATCCCGAAGTGCACTGAATAGTGCATTGAGCGGGTGAACGGACGAGCAGATGAGCAGCAGATTGCGCCAGATCGCGGCGATCCACTTCGGATTTCGGGTTTAATGACTTTGCAGGGAATACCGGATGACGACGGCCCGTTTATGACCGATTCAAAGCGTGCGGCGTTTGCGGAGGCGATGCTTGCGCGCCAAGAGGCTTACGCGCACTTCCTGTTAATTTGGCAGCCAACCAACGATTAATATTATGTTTACGGCTAATTTTTTACGGGTAGGATGGCTGTTTATCGGGCTGGCGTTAGGCTTTTTACTTTATGGAAACTGGGCGCTGTATGTGCCCGCTGGTCGGCTGGTTTTTTCATTGGCTTCTCTCGGTTCAGTCACCCTTGGCGCGGTATCTTTTTGTCGTCAGCCTTGGGCTTGGCGTGCGATCATGGGGAGCGTTTTTGGTGCTCCAGTTGTGATTTTGATCGCGGCGTTCTTGTTTTTAAAAAATAACAATAGCATGGGCGAAAAGATGGTTTCGGCGCTTTTCTTTTTAGCCCTGCCTTGGTCGTTTGCTTGGTTTGCTTTTATTAACGAAGACTTTCGTAAGTATTATAATGTCGCGCCTCTGGCTCGCCGTTCGCCGCGTTGACCCGATGAATCCTAGCAGACTCGGCGGCACACGTCGCGCCCGCCAGCGCACCGAGCTGCGCAGTCTGTCACGCCGTCTGCTTGCACCATCGGGGTGGCCTTGCGGTGCGGTGGCTCCGCGGCCATCGGCGCGGCGGCCCGCGCCGCAAGCCCCTCAGTCCGCTGAGGTGTGACCCCGCCGGGGACGGCCCACGGCACAAGAATGTGCCGCAAAAGGCGGCGCTCCGATAAGATCCGCGCCGGCACGTCACGCGGTCCGTCCGCTAAAGCTCCCGGCCCGCGAGTCGTGCCCGTCCCGAAGTGACCGGCGGGGACCCCGCTGCGCCCGGCTGACCGGGCGCCCCCTCAACCTCGCGCAGCCGGTGCGCTCAAGCCCGCCCCGAGCGGCGGGCGTCAGCGGTGCGCACGGACGGCGGGCAAAAGGCAAAGCCCGCCGCCCGTGCGCAGAGGGGCCGCAAGGCCCCCCGCTGCGCGAAACCGTGGGCTCGCCCGTCGTTCCGCCGGGCGTTTGGTCGCCGACCGGTTACCCATCGGGTAGGGTCGGCCTGTTCCGGACGTCGGGATACGGCGATCCCGCCCTACACGCTACCACCGCTTGTCGGGCTACGCTTCACCGCAAGGGCGAGCCGGTAGACGCCAGGCTATGCCTTTTGATAAGCGGCCGAGCCACGTGCGTGAGCGGCTTGATCATCCACCGCGTCCCGTCGCTTCTCCGTTCGCGGCTTGGTGGCGTTCGGGGCGCGAAAACGCGTGTTGAAACGTCGCGCGGTTTCGGGGCTCATCGGCCGCTCATGTCCCTCGATTTTGTCGGTCAACGGTGTGTCAGTGAACGCGAGCCGGAGCTGGGCCTCGGCCTCGTCTCCGAGCTGGATCGCGCGCGCATCACGGTGGAGTTCCCCGCCACGCGCGAAAAGCGCATCTACGCGCGCGGCACGCCCGTGCTGAAGCCGGTGCGCTTCGGTCTCGGCGAGACCGTCGCTTCGCGCGACGGCGCCAAATTCGTCGTCGAGGAGCTCGCCGAGGAGGGCGGCCTGCTGGTTTACGTCGGCGCGGGAAAACGCATCCGCGAGGATGCCATTTCCGACATCACGAGCGTGGGCTCGCCGGCCGAGCGCCTGCTCTCGGGCCAGGCCGATCCCTCGGACGTGTTCGACCTGCGCCTGCGCACCTTGCGCGCCCGCGCCCGCTTCCGCCAGTCGGAGGTGCGCGGCTGCCTCGGCGGGCGGCTCGATCTGATCCCGCACCAGTTCTACATCCTGGACGAGGTGTCGAATCGCCAGATCCCGCGCGTGCTCCTCGCCGACGAGGTCGGCCTGGGCAAGACCATCGAGGCCTGCCTCATCCTCCAGCGTCTGCTCGTCACCGGCCGCGCCAGCCGCGCGCTGGTGCTCGTGCCCGAGTCGCTCCTTCACCAGTGGTTCGTGGAGCTGCTGCGCCGCTTCAACCTGTGGTTCACCCTCTTCGACGAGCCCCGCTGCGTGGCCTGCGAGGAGGCCGATCCGGGCAAAAATCCGTTCCTCTCCGCCCAGCTCGGGCTCGGGGCGGTGGCGTGGCTGGCGGGGGACGAAAAACGCGCCGAGCAGCTCGTCGCCGCCGGGTGGGATCTCGTCATCGTGGACGAGGCGCACCACCTCGCCTGGACGCCCGAGGCGGCCAGCCCGGAATATGCGCTGGTGGAAAAACTCTCCGCCAAAACCACCGGCTTGCTCCTCCTCACCGCCACGCCGACCCAGCTCGGGTTGCAGGGGCATTTCGCGCGGCTGCGCCTGCTCGATCCGCATCGCTACGACGACTATGAGCGTTTCGTGGCCGAGTCCGAGCGCTTCGGCGCGGTCGCGGGCGTGGCGGAGAAACTCGTGGAGGGCAAAAAACTGACGCCCAAGGACCACGGCGCGTTGCGCGACATCTTTGACCGCGACCCCGAGCGGCTGGCCGAGCTCCTCGGCGCGCTCGCCGAGGCCAGGCCCGGCGCGCGCGAGGAATTGTTGCGCACCTTGCTCGACCAGCACGGCACCGGTCGGGTGGTGTTTCGCAACACCCGCGCCGCCATGAGCGGCTTCCCGAAGCGCAAGTATTGCCCGGCCCCGCTGGAGGGCGCCACGCCCACCCTGCTGCACCGCGTCGCGCGCGAGCTCGAGGCCGAGGAGGGCGGCGACGCGTCGGCCATCCGCTACGCGTTCAAGGACGACCCGCGCCTAGATTGGCTGGTCGCGTTCCTGAAAAAAACCGCGCCCGCCAAGGTGCTCCTGATCTGCCGCTCCGAGCGCAAGTTGCTCGCCATCGAGGCCGCGCTGAAAGACCGCGTGAACGTGAAAATCGGCCTTTTCCACGAGGGCTTGCCGCTCGTGCAACGCGACCGCCAGGCGGCGTGGTTCGCCGAGCCGGACGGCGCGCAGGTGTTGCTCTGTTCCGAGATCGGCAGCGAGGGGCGCAACTTCCAGTTCGCGCACCACCTCGTGCTCTTCGACCTGCCGCTCAACCCCGGCGTGGTGGAGCAGCGCATCGGCCGGCTCGACCGCATCGGGCAGACGGAGACGATCCGCGTCCACGTGCCCTGCCTGGTCGGCGGGGCGGACGAGTGCGTGGCCGATTGGTATCACCGCGGGCTGGGCGCGCTGGAGACGCCCTTGCAAGGCGGCGACGATTACCACGCCGCGTTCAAGGACCGTCTCCTCGCGCTCGGCCTCGGCTGCGGGGAAGGGCGCGGACATACCACGCGCGCGCAGGTGGACGCGCTGGTCGCCGAGACGGCGACCTTCCATGCCGCGCTGGCGCTGAAGTTGAAAAAAGGCCGCGACCGCCTGCTCGAGTTAAACTCCTTTGACCGCGAGGTGGCCGAACGCGTGATCGCACGGGTGCGCGCGGCGGACGAGGATCCCTTTGTGCGGCGCTTTCTCGGCGAGTTGCTCGACCACTTCGGCGTGCGCGTGAAGGAGTACGAGGACGGCGACGTGTTTCTCGACGCCAACCGCGCCTACGTGGAGGGGTTCCCCGCCATCCCGCGCGACGGCATGCTCGCGACCTACGACCGCGCCCGTGCCATCGTGCGCGAGGACATCCGTTTCCTCTCCGCCGACCATCCGCTGGTGCGCGACACCATCGATCTGCTGGTGGATTCGCCGGCCGGCACGACGGCGTTTTGCACCCTGGCGGCGGGCAAGCCCAACCTGTTGCTCGAGGCGGTGTTCGTCTTGGAGACGGTGGCCGACGGGCGCTGGCAGGTGGACCGTTTCCTCGCGCCGACGCCAGTGCGCGTATTGCTCGATATCCACGGCCGCGATCTCAGCGACGATCCCGACGCGGAGGCGTGGATGGATGATCTGGAGGACGCGCCACTGCCGCAATTTTTGGCCAAGCCGGGCTTTAACGGCACCTTACTAAAAAATCTGGTCGAGGCCGCGACGGTGCGGGCGCAGACGCGCACGAAAAATATTAAACAAAACGCCCGCGAGGTGGCGGCGGCGGCGTTGACCGCCGAGCTGCAACGCCTGGTCGATCTGGCCAAGGTAAACGACCACGTGAGCCCGAAGGAGATCGAGCTGGCGAAGCGCCAGGTTTTGCAGACGCGCACCGCCATCGAGCAAGCGCGCCTGCGCCTGGATTCCCTGCGCATGATCGTCGCGGGCGGAAAAGCGTGACGGGGCGCGTCGCGGGCAGTTGTTTGAGACGCTTGAAGGCGAGTTCCACCGGCCCGCGCCGCGCGACCCCTCCATAACGCGTCGTCCGAGTCGTTCGTCAGGCCCTCCACCAGTTGCGCGGTCAAGCGTTCCAGCCACGGCCCCGAGCTGCGCATTCGTTTGAACAATCCCACCGCGCTGATCCTGACCAATTGGTTCTCCTTCGCGCGCACCACCGACTGCCCCAACGACAACCCTCCGTCCGCATGCAGGAGCAGCAGCCCCGGCAACACGCTCGCGCTTTTGATCTGCCCTCGCGCCCGCCTCATCGCGCCGTGCTCGCGTTCCCTCGCCTCAAGTTCCGCCGGTAAAAACCGAACCAATGTTTCCCAAGACCCGGCCGTCGCGTCGAGTGTATCCATCCCGTGGTTACATCCGGGGTTTCGCCGGTCGTCGGTGATTGGGTTAATGCTTATGGGCGACCCGCCCATGCGCGCCCGGACCGGAGCGGCCACGCGGTCACAGCCGGCAGATGAGCAGTTCGCGTTCGAAGAGCATCTCCTTCGGCAGGTGGGCGTGGATATCGAGGAAGAGCTCCTCGTGGCCGATGAGCTCGGCGCGCCAGGCTTTGCGGTCCACGGCGGTGAGTTTTTCGAAGGTTTCGCGGGGGAAGGGCAGGCCGGTCCAGTCGAGGTCCTCGTAGCGGGGCATCCAGCCGAGCGGGGTCTCGCGCGCACGGGCGCGGCCCTGGGTGCGCTCGACGATCCAGCGCAGGATGCGGAGATTTTCACTGTAGCCGGGCCAGAGGAATCTGCCGTCCTCGCCCTTGCGGAACCAGTTGACCTGGAAGATGCGCGGGGAATCGGTGAGGTCGCGCTGCATCTTTATCCAGTGGCGGAAGTAGTCGCCCATGTGGTAGCCGCAGAAGGGGAGCATGGCCATGGGATCGCGGCGGACCTGGCCGAGGGTGCCGGCGGCGGCGGCGGTCATTTCGGAGCCCATGGTGGCGCCGGCGTAGACGCCGCCGGACCAGTTGAAGGTTTGGTAAACCAGGGGCGTGGTGGTGGCGCGGCGGCCGCCGAAGATGATGGCGCTGATGGGCACGCCGGCGGGGTTTTCCCACTCGGGGTCG
>JBBRHC010000085.1:0-12205 GCA_038223295.1 Opitutales bacterium | reverse complement strand
CAAGGATTATTTCATAAAGCAATGTAAAGCAATGCATTAATAAGGAAATTGCCTTAAAATCGTCAACTCCCGAACCAACGCTAAGTGGTGATGTAAATTTTTTTACCCGGTTTTCGAGAAAACCTATTTTTCAAAGTGCCCTTATTCTTGATCGCGCCCTACAAAAGGCGTGAAATGCACACGAGACTCCGTACTTTTTGTGCCTTTCGTGCCTTTTGTGGCCAATTTCAGAGGAGGATTCCTCTATGATTTAATCTCAGTATATCAGGGTAAATTATATATTATCAATCGATTGAACCTAAGTTCACGGTCGGAAAATGGGCCGCAAAGATGCGCAAAAGGCGCAAAAAACCAATGCTTCTTTTTGCGGCTTCTGCGCCTTTTTTCGGCCATGTCTGCATTTTGATAAGGTAGTATCCAGGCGCTCTGTATAAAACATTATAAGATTCAGTAGCCCAGGGCGCGGCCGGCTTGGTAGAGCACGAGGCAGGCGAGCCAGGCGACGCCGGTCATGTAGCCGAGTTGAAAAAGCGGCCATTTCCAGCCGCCGGTCTCGCGTTTCACAACCGCGATGGTGCTGATGCACTGCATGGCGAAGACATAAAACACCATGAGGTTGAGGCAGATGAGCGGGGTGAAGAGTTTGCCGCCATCGGGGCGTTGGGCGGCGCGGAGGGCGTCGCGCAGGCCGGTCTGGTCGGCCGCCTCATCGTCGCTTTCCTCGACCGCGAAGATGACGCCCATGGAGCTATTAAACACCTCGCGGGCGGCGAAGGACTGGATGAGACCGATGCCGATGCGCCAGTCGAAGCCGAGGGGCGCGATCAGCGGTTCGATGCCATGGCCGGCGCGACCGGCGTAGCTGTAGGCGAGGGCATCGGTCCCGGGCTGGTCGGCGGGCACCTTCGGGTAGTTGGCGAGAAACCAGAGCACGATGGAGAGCGCGAGGATGACGGTGCCGGCGCGCTTCACGAAGATCCAGCCGCGCTCGGCCATGGCTTGCGCGACGGCGCGCACGCGCGGCAGGCGGTAAGGCGGCAGCTCCATGATCATGAGCGGAGGCGCGCCGCGCAGGAGGGTTTTTTTGAACAACCACGCGAAGAAAAACGCGCCAAAGGTGCCAAGGAAATACATGAGCAACATCAGCCCGACCTGCGTGCCGAGCGGGACCTCGTTGGCACTCACCAGCGCGGCGATGAGCAGCAGGTAAACCGGCAGGCGCGCCGAGCAGCTCATGAAGGGCGCGACGAGGATGGTGACGAGGCGGTCCTTGGGCTCCTCGATGGTGCGCGCAGCCATGATCCCGGGGATGGCGCAGGCGTAGGAACTAAGCAGCGGAATGAAGGATTTGCCGTTGAGGCCGACGCGACTCATCACGCGATCCATGATGAAGGCGGCGCGCGCCATATAACCCGTGCTCTCCAGCAACCCGATGAAGAAAAACAAGATAAGAATCTGCGGGAGGAAAATAATCACGCCCTCGACCCCGGCCAGCGCGCCATCGATCACCAGGTCGTGGAATTCGCCGGGCGGGATGAGCGCGGACACTTGGCCGGAGAGCAGCGCCACGAGGCTCTCGATCCAGCCCATGGGAATGGAGGCAAGGGTGAAAATACCGAAAAACATCGTCGCCATGATGGCGCCAAACACCACCCAGCCCCAGACCGGGTGCGTGACCACGGCATCGATGCGGTCGCTAAGCTCCAGGATGGACGACGTGCCCGTGCCGGACGGATTGCGGCCCGATCCCGCGCCGTCGCCGCCCGGAGGGCCGGCGGGTTGGATAATGGCTTGGCGGGCGAGGTGCCCGATGGCGTCGTAGCGGGCGGTGACGAGCAGGCCGGAGCAATCGGTGCCATCGGCCGCCCAGCGGGTTTTCCAGGTTTCGAGGAGCTTGGCGGTGGGGCCGGCGAGCGGGGTGGAGCCGGCGACGCGCACGGGGTCGGAATCGGTGAGGAGGAGCAAAGCCTCGGCGCGGGCGACGAGCGGGCCTTTGCCGTCGACGGCGATGAGCGAGGCTTGAATCTCGGCCACGGCGGAGGCGAGCGGGGCGGGCACATCCCATGCGTGGCGCGCGAGCGGCAGATCGTGGCGGGAGAGGGCGAGTTTGAGCTCGAGGATGCCCTTGGCGTGGGCGGCTTCGCAGGGGATGACCGGGATGCCGAGCTCGTGCTCGAGACGGGCGGCGCGCACGGTGAGACCGGCCTGGGCGGCAAGGTCCATCATGTTGAGCACCAAGATGACGGGACGGCCAAGATCGAGTATCTGGTGGACGAGGTAGAGGTTGCGCTCGAGGTTGGTAGCGTCGGCGATGCAGATGATGCGGTCGGGCGTGGGCGTGTCGGCGCGGCGACCGAGGAGGACGTCACGCGTTACCGCCTCGTCGGGCGAGCGCGCGGCGAGCGAGTAGGCCCCGGGCAGGTCAATCAACGTAAGCGGTTGGCCGTGTTGGGAGTAGGCGGTGCCGACCTTGCGCTCGACGGTGACGCCGGGGTAGTTGCCCACCTTTTGTTTCAGGCCGGTGAGCGCGTTAAAGAGCGTGGATTTGCCGCAATTCGGGTTGCCGACGAGCGCATAGACCGGAGCGGACCGGGGGGCGGGGGACGGCGGCTGGGAAGTGGGGGTCATGGGCGCGCGCCGGTGACGGGACAAAGGGTCATTTCGGAGAAATCGAAGGCTCGGACTCGACCTCGATGAGCGCGGCTTCGGATTTGCGAAGGGAGAGACGGTAGCCGCGTACCTGGATCTCGATCGGGTCGCCAAGGGGAGCGATGCGGATGAGCGTCACGCGGGTGCCGGGCAGCAGGCCCATCTCGCGTATACGGGTAAACGCTTGGCCTGCTTGCGGGTAAGCCTTGATAAGGGCGGACGCGCCGACGGCGAGCTGAGCTAGATTGGAGGCGGACATGGAAGCGGTGGCGGGCGAAGGCGGGCAGTGGCGCGCGAGGGCGCGAGTAATGAAGGGGTGGCTCGGGGATAGATTCGTCGCGCTCGACCCGGAGTGCCGCGCGATCAGGCGCGGAGGCCGTTGGGCTCGACCAGAATGCGCGCGGCAGCGTCGTGGCTAAGCGCGAGGCGGCAACCATTCACCACACAGATGAAGGGGCCGCGTCCGCCCACTTTGGTGACAAACGCGCGTTCGCCAAAACCCATCTCACGAATGCGTTGGCAAAAAGACGCCTCTCCGGTCACGGCGCAGACGCGGCCGGATTCACCTGCCGGCAACTGGCAGAGCGGCACGGGCTCGGGATGCAAACGGTCAAGCGTGGCGGTCATGGTGAAGATGAAGACTGAGACTCAGTCTTATTTAGTCAATCGGCGTTTGGCCGACCCGTCAGGTAAAACCACCGACGCCTGTTTACCTATGCGCTCAACGATCAGGTCTGCTGCTCAGGCGGCGCTGGGGAGCGCCGGGTTATCCAGGCTGATCGGAAAAAATATCCACAAAAGGCACAGAGGCACAAAAGCCCCGGCTTATTTTGTGCCTTTTGTGGCCAAGTCCTGCGGCAGATTCGGCTATGGTTTCGTCCAAACGAAGCGTAACTGAGCCGGAATCAGGCCGGCCTACGCCGCGGCCGACACCGGCGTGATGGCGGCGGATTCACCCGCGTTTTCCACCACGTGATCGACTAGGCCATAGGCCTTGGCCTCGGGAGCGCTCATGTAGTAGTCGCGATCCGAGTCCTTCTCCAACTGCTCCACCGTCTTGCCAGTGTGCCGCGAGAACACCTGGTTCAAGGTCTGACGCCAGCGCAGGATTTCCTTCGCCGCGATGGCGATATCCGTGGCTTGTCCGCCCGCGCCGCCACTCGGCTGGTGGATCATCACGCGACTGTGGGGCAGGGCGAAGCGTTTGCCCTTCGTGCCCGCCGCGAGCAACACCGTCGCCATGCTCGCCGCCTGCCCGATGCAGTAGGTCACCACATCGCACTGGAGGAAACGCATGGTGTCGTAGATCGCCATGCCGCCGGTGACGATGCCGCCGGGCGAGTTGATGTAGAGGTGAACATCCTTCTTCGGGTCCTCCATTTGCAGAAACAAGAGCTGGGCGATAACCACATTCGCCACGCCATCGTCGATGGGCGTGCCAATGAAGATGATGCGGTCTTTTAGCAGGCGGGAATAGATGTCCATCGACCGCTCCACACGGCCATTGTTTTCGATCACCATCGGAACGTAGTAACTCATAAGTTGTGCGGTGAACTTCGCCGGGAAGACGCGGAAGGCAAGCGCGGCGGTGACGATGCGTGGACTAGCATCCCGCCGGCCCCAGACCGCCCACTCCCGGGCTTTTCCAGCGGAAAAAACCGCGGGCGATGATCAACCCGCCGCCATCGTTCCGGCTCCGAGACTCGGGGGCGAGGCCGGTCGCTTCGCCGGCCTCCACGCCAGCCAGCCCACCACGCCGAGCCCGATCCACAGGGCGAGCGTGCCCACCACCTCGTGCATCTCGTGGTAGTGCCGGGGAAAATACTGCGCGCTCAACGAAATCACGAGGATGCGCAACACGTTGATCACGAAACCCAGGGCCAGCGCCACCGGGACCAGCGCCGCCACCGTCCACCAGCGCCGCCCCGCGATCCCGCCCGCCAGGATGGCGAGCAGCGCGCTCGAGGTGATCAGGCCAAAGCCGTTGCACTCGGTCGCCACCAGGAAATGCCCTCCCGCCACCGAGAGCACGAGCTGCGGATCGGCCGGCGTGCCCGCGAGGGTGAGCTGCGGCGCCACTTGTATCGCTTGCAACACCTTCGCCGCGCCCACGCCCGCCATCTGTCGCAGCGGCCAATCGAGCACGGGGAAGGCCACTATGATCACGCTAAACGCCGCCACCCCCGCCACCAGCGGCTTGAAAAATCGATAGCCGCCCGCGCCAAACAGCGCCTGCAAACACCCCGCCAAGGCCAGCGCCAGCCCCGGCAGGACCAGCAACGACCACCCGGTGAGCGCCGCCGCGCCCACGCACAGGAACCCCGCGCCCAGCAGCCCCAGCGTGCGGTTGCACAAGTCGCCCTGGAACCGCAGCTCGCCGCGATGTTGCCACGCCACCAGGCCCGCCGCCGCCGCGAGGATGATCAGCGCCTGCTGGATCTGCTGCCGCGCCACCGCTTCCGCCACCATCCAACGCGTCACCGGCCAAAACACCGTCGCCGTCGCGGCGACCAACACCCACGTCAGCCACCGTTCCTTCGGGTCGATCTTCGCCACCTTCGGCACGGTCCCGGCCCCCGTCACGATTGGCCTGGCCTGTTCCACCGGAGCTTTTGCCGCGCTCGGCGGATTCACGGCGGTCACGGCGTTGGACAGGCCAGACGCGTTCGGCCCGCCGGTCGCGCCCGCCGCCGGAGCCGGGGCCTGGGAGCGGGCGGGGTTTTCTCGTTCGATCATGATAGACACGCGGTTGCCGACCCCGACCACGTCCACATGTTTCCGTGCGGCAGGCGGTCGTTGTCGGCGGCGGTTATTTTTTTCGCCGCGCCGAAAACCTGGCGCAACAGCTTGTCCGCCGCTCCCGCCGGGTCCGCGCGCAGTTGCGCCTCCTGCGTCGCGATCACGGTGAACAGCCCGTCGAGCGCGCGCTCGCACACGTAGGCGTCGAGATCGACCGCCTTCGCCCCGAAGAGCGACGCCAGCGGGGCTGCCTTGCCCGCGAATTTCTTGTAGGTCGCCCCCACCCCGTTCGCGTTGGTCGCCGCCCGCACCACGGGCAACATTTTCGCGCGCAACTGATCGCCGGTGGTTCTTTTGAAATACGCCGTCGCCGCATCCGCCGGCCCGTGGAGGATGGCCTGCGCGTCCGCCAGCGTCATGTCCGTGATCGCGGCTTTGAAGATCGGGGCCGTCTCCGCCATGGATTTTTCCGCCGCGCGGTTCAACGCGAGGATGAGGTCGTCCGCCAGCTTCTCCTGTTTGAGTTTGCGCAGGGTTTGCTCGGCCCTGGCCAGCTCGGCCGGGAGCGGGATCTTGAACCGGGCGTTGGCGAAAAACCCATCCGCGCGCCCCAGCTCGGCCAGCGCCCGATCCACCCCGGTGCCCAGCCCGGCCTTGAGGCCCGCCACGATGGTGTCGAGCGACAGGACGCCGCCCTTGCCCGCCTCGCTTTTGCCCCACATCGCGGCCGTGTCTTTGAGCAAACTCGCCGCCCCCGGCTCCGTCTTCTTCGTCGGTGGCTCCGCCGCGCCCGCCACCGCGCCGCCGGCCCAGAGCGTGAGCACGAGGCCGACCGCCTGTTTCGTCATATGCATGCGCCGAGCCTGCGCCCGGCCGCAAACCGAGCGCAACCGCCCGTTTTTGCCACCGCCGGTTTTCGCCATCGCGGGTTTTGGCCACCGCGGGTTTCGTCATCGCGGGTTTCCGCAGGGGCGGGCTTTGCATTCGCGCGGTTCTTCGCTCGCGCGGCGTTTTACCCGGTCGACCCCCGTCGCCGTGAAAATTCCGGCCCTTCACGCCGCCCGCCTTGCTCCCGCGCGGTCCGGCGCTTTCCTTTAACCGTATCGTCATGCCGTCGTGTCTTCGCCGCCTCCTGTTCGTCACCGTCCTTTTTGGCTTGGCCGTCGGCTGCGTACAACGCCCCTCCACCCGCCCGCGCGGCCCGGCCTCCGCGCTGAGTGTGGATACCGCGCCTGAGGCGGCGACCGCGGCCGACGCGCGCCTGCGCGCAGCCCGCGTCACCCGTCCCGGCATGGCCTACACGCGCGCCGAGCCCGCCGCGCCCTTCGACCCGAGTCTCGTCGTCACCACCCAGGTCGCGCATGGCGATATTTTTGTCCACGCCTTCAGCGGCTCCGGCCCCCGCTATGTCGCCGTCGAGCGCCTCTATCGCGGCCAACAGGCTTTCATCCTGCCCTTCGCACGCAACTACGGCCGCGCCGCCGATGGCCGCACCGACCTCACCTACGAGATCACCATTCGCAAGCCCGACGGTACCCACGACGGCGCCCCCTTTTCCTCCCAGCTCTGGCAGCAACCCGTCTCCGGCCCCCGCCTCATCCTCTACCCCTCCACCAACGTCTCCTTCTACGCCGAGCCCCTCGATCCTCTCGGCGACTACGTCATCACCGCGCGCATCACCGATCACCTCTCCGGCGAGACCAAGGAGCTCGGGCACACCCTTCGGCTCCTCGACTACGCGCGGCCCGATCTGCCCGCCGGGTTCGACGCCCAGACCTGGTTCCATCGCTACTACCAACAACCCACGCCCGAACTGGCTTTACCCGCCTTGCCCCGCCTCTTTCTCGAGCTGCCCGCCGATCGCCGGGTCAACGCCCTCCCGTCCCTGCTCGGCTTTTACGACCAGCTTCTCACCGACAACGCGTGGCTGCTTCCCGCCTTTTCCGCCCGGCTCGCCGCCGGCTCGCCCGACGAGGCCTACGTCCTCTCGCTTATCCTCGGCCACCACCTCCGCGCCGCGCCCGCCGCCCCGGCCGGCATCGACTTCGCCACTTGGGTGCGGCTGGAGGATTTTCGCGCCCACCCCTGGCCCGACGATACCCGGGCGCCGCTCCAGCAGGCCGCCCAGCTCGACTCCCTCTGGGGCCGATTCCTCGCCAGCGGACTCTACACCCCCGTCGAGCGCGTGCTCTCTTCGCTGCAAGACCACGCCGACCTCGGCGCCGCCGACCGCTGGCAAAAACTCCGCGCCGAAACCGGCCAGCCCGCCGACCTCTCGCCCGAGACCCTCGCCGCCGCCGCCGACCCCGACTTCGGCTCCCCCGCCGACCTGCCGCCCGGCGAAGTGCTGCGCGACGTTTTCCTCCGCACCGCCCTCTGGTCGCTCCGCAGCCACGCCCGCCAACACATGCTAGTCCGCGCCTACCTCGATTGGACCCTGCAAATCGGCGACCTCCCCGCCGCGCAGAAAGACCTGCTCGAACGTATCCTGAGACCGGATACAGCAGCGGCCGCCGCCGCGCCCTGAGCGCCCGCCCGTTCCGGTCGCCCGGTTTCCCACGCCTCCGCCGCGCTCCTTCGCGCCGGCCCACACCTCCCCGGCGACCGACCGCTAAGGCGACTCGCGCGCCGGCCCATGCAGATATTGCGATCCCTGGCCGGCCACTTGCCACCTGACGCCAAAGATCACACGCTTACTCTTTTACACGTAGTGCACACCTACCTGTCTAGAACAGACATCACCTCCGTCACCATACAGTTACAAAAAAATAGCATCGCCCCTTTACCGCAAATTAGCTTAAACCCGACCTCGTAAGGTCCATTCGACCCACTTAAAACCCATATGAAATCCGTAAACAAACTCGTGGCACTCAGTCTCGCGCTCACGACCTCCGGCACTGTGTTCGCCGATCTAAATCCCTTCATCGGTCGCCACCACCGCTCCATCCCGCAATTCGAGTCGGGCACCAGCCCCGCCGCCGAGCCCGCCCCGGCACCCGCCGCCGCCCCGGTGCGCAGCGCCCCGACCAAACCCGCCAAAACCAGCGCCACCCTCGTCGACAAGACGATGGACACCCCCGACGGCAAACCCGGCGAGTGCTACATCCGCGTGCTCGTCGCCCCGGCCATGACCACCGCCACCGAGCGCGTGCTCTCCCGCGAAGAAAGCTTCGAGCTCATCGAGGTCCCCGCCGTTCTCGAGACCGTCGAGGAGCGCACTCTCGCCCGCGCCGCCAGCGAGCGACAGGAAGTCATCCCCGCCACCTACAAGGAGATCGAGGAGCGCATCCTCAAGACCCCCGCCTACACCCGCCAGATTCCCGTCGCCGCCAAGTTCGAGACCCGCACCGAGCGCGTCCTCGTAAAGCCCGAGCGCAGCTACTGGAAAAAAGGCGCCGGTCCCATGCAGAAATTTGACGGCGAGACGGGCGATATCATGTGTTACGTTACCGATCCCGCCGTCTACGAGACGATTTCCCGCCGAGTGGTCATCGCCCCGGCCTCCTCCACCGAGGAAAAAATCCCCGCCGTCTATGAGACCGTCAAACGCACCGTCATCGATCAGCCCGCCCAGATCCGCACCATCCCCATCCCGGCGGAGTACGTCATGACACCGGTCCAGAAGGTTAAGTCCGCCGCCCGCGTCGAGAAACGCGTCATCCCCGCCGAGTACAACACCTTCACCCGCCAAGTGCCCTCCGGTCCCGGTAGCCTCGAGTGGCGCCGCACCCTCTGCGAGACCAACGTCACCCCCGAGGTCGTCGCCGACATCCAGTCCGCCCTCAACACCCGCGGCTTCAACGTCGGTGCCGTTGACGGCATCTACGGCAAATCCACCGAAAAAGCCGTCGCCGATTTCCAAGGCTCCAAGAACCTTCCCCAAGGTGGACTGACCTACGAGACGCTCGCCGCCCTCAGCATCAGCAAATAAGCGCAAGATCCGCTTTCGCCTTACTTTAATGTAGGGCTGGACCGCCGAGGCCGGCCGCTCCGAAGGGATTGTCAACAAACCCCTCCCCCGAGCCGTCGCCCCCCCTAGGGCGACGGCTTTTTCACGCCCTCCCCCCGCTCCTCTCCCCTCCTCCACCCCGTGGGCTTGAACGTAAGTTCAATTTCGTCCTCTTGTTTTCCCCTCCCCCTCCCCCTCGACCTTCGCCCCTTCGCCCCTTCGCCCCTTCACTTTCGATTCTGCTTTCGCCCCCGCTTGCAGTCCCCGCGCCATCCGCCCTCATCTTCCCCCACGCCTTCAACCCGCTCCCATGCCCACCTCGCACACCTGGCAATTCTATCGCATCGGCGGCTTCGACCAAGTCGCCCTCACCACCGCCGCCGACCTCGAAAACCTCCACACCCTCGACCAAAAACTCTGGGCCGCCCTCTCCTGCCCGGTCAAAGGACTCGAACTCGACGAAAAAACCCTCGCCCTCCTCGACACCGACGCAGACGGCCGTATCCGCGTCCCCGAACTCCTCGCCGCCATCGCCTGGTCTCGCCCCTACTTTAAGGACCTCGCCGTCCTCCTCTCCGGCCAATCCACCCTCGCCCTCGACGCCCTCGCCGACACCCCCGAAGGCCGCGCCGCCCTCGCCTCCGCCCGCCGCATCCTCGCCTCCCTGGGTAGGCCCGACGCCACCGCCATCTCCCTCGACGACGCCACCGACACCGCCCGTCTCTTCGCCGCCACCACCCTAAACGGCGACGGCGTCATCACCGCCGCCACCCCCGACGACCCCGCCCTCGCCGCCCTCATCACCGACATCCTTGCCACCATCGGCGGCGTGCCCGACCGCTCCACCGTCCCCGGCGTCAACCTCGCCCACATCGACGCCTTTTTCACCGCCGCCGCCGCCCACCTCGCCTGGGCCGCCCTTTCCGATTCGCCCGCCGTCCTCACCTTCGGCCCCGCCACCCCCGCCGCCACCGCCGCCCTCGCTCCCGTCCGGGCCAAAATCGACGACTACTTCGCCCGCGCCCGCCTCGCCGCCTTCGATCCCCGCGCCCTCGGCGCCGTCAACCGCGCCGAATCCGAGTACCTCGCCCTCGCCGCCAAAGACCTCACCGTCACCGCCACCGAGATCGCCGCCTTCCCCCTCGCCCGCGTCGCCGCCGACCAGCCCCTCCCCCTCCGGGTCGGCGTCAACCCCGCCTGGGCCGATCTTCTCGCCAGCTTCCACCGCGACACCGTCACCCCCGCCTACGGCCCCGCCACCGCCACCCTCGCCGAGGCGCAGTGGCGCGAGCTAAAAACCCGCGCCGACGCCTACACCGCCCACCTCGCCGCCAAGCCCGGCGCCCTCGTCGAGAAACTCGGCCTCGACCCACTCCGCGCCCACCTCGCCGCCGCCCCCGCCACCCGCCCCGCCCTCACCGCCCTCATCGCCCGCGACGCCGCCCTCGCCCCGGAATTCGATTCCATCGTCTCCGTCGAAAAGATCCTCCGCTTCACCCGCGATTTCCGCACCCTCCTCCACAACTACGTCAACTTCTTCGACTTCTACTCCCCCTCCCAACTCGCCGTCTTCCAGGCCGGCGTCCTCTATCTCGATACCCGCGCCACCGAGCTCTGCATCGAGGTCGCCGCCCCCACGCCCCTCGCCGCCATGAGCAAGATGTTCATCGCCTACTGCGACTTAAAGCGCCCCGGCCTCCCCCCCCGCAAGATCGCCGCCTGCTTCACCAACGGCGACAGCGACTACCTCTTCGTCGGCCGCAACGGCCTCTTCTACGACCGCCACGGCCGCGATTGGGACGCCACCATCACCTCCCTCGGCGATAACCCCATCAGCGTACGCCAGGCCTTCTTCGCCCCCTACAAGAAGTTCCTCCGCATGATCGAGGAACAAGTCGCCAAACGCGCCGCCGCCGCCGAGGCCGAAAGCAACGCCCGCCTCGCCGCCGCCGCCGATAAAACCGTCAACCTCGACAAACTCGCGCCCGTAGTCGCCCCTCCAAAAACCGCCGAGCCGCGCAAGGTCGATGTCGGCGCCGTCGCCGCCATCGGCGTCGCCATCTCCGGCGGCGTCACCGCCCTCACCCTTATCCTCGGTTACGTCTTTGGCCTCGTCTGGTGGCAATACCCGCTCGTCCTGCTCGGTCTCGTCCTCGTCATCTCGGGCCCCTCCATGCTAATCGCCTGGCTAAAGCTCCGCCAGCGCACCATCGGCCCCATCCTCGAGGCCAACGGCTGGGCCATCAACGGCCGCGTCAAGGTCAACATCCCCTTCGGCACCCAACTCACTGAACGCGCCAAGTTGCCCCCCGGCAGCAAACTCGACCTGAACGACCCCTACATGGACAAAAAAGTCGCCCGCCGGCGCCGCCTCACCTTGTTCACCACCCTGCTCCTCCTCCTCGCCGCCGCCGCCGCCTTCGCCTGGTACACGAAAGTCTGGCCCTTCGAAGTAACGCCCCCCGCCCCCACACCCGAAGCACCCGCGGCCTAAACGATCCGCTCGGTCGCCATCACAGGTGCGACAGAAGGCGGTGTCAGGTTTTTCGCGGGCTTTGCTTCGCAGGATTGAGCGTGGGTTCAATGACTCGCTGAAGCGCACCCAAACTTGCGCTCGCGCCGAAGCCTCCGCCCAAACTGCAGGCCCCTGATTTAGTCGGCACCGCTTCACCTCGTTTTCCGTTAATCCCCACCATCAAGGAGACGCGGTCCCCCTCACCTAGGCCTTGGGCACTTTGAATAATTAATGTGTTGACAGTCAATTATTTAAAGCTACGATAGTTTAATAATGGAAATATATCAACCAAGTTTCTTTGATGAATCGGATCGCCTTGCCAAGTAGACCCGACTGAAAGATCCGCTGGTTGA
>JBBRHC010000084.1:0-12316 GCA_038223295.1 Opitutales bacterium | reverse complement strand
GCGAGCCCATAGCGTCCGGGATCACGCAGGATGCCCAAGATCGCGCTCCGGCTGAGACACAACTTTTGCCCAACATGAGAAAATCAATTCCTGTAGTGCCTTTCGAAAACTTAGCGTTCACTATCAGTCACTTAACTTCAGGAACGCCGAACTCGGGCTAGGCTGCCGGCGACGGCGGGCGCCAGGGGGTGGATGCGCTTGCTCAGGTAGTTGCCCGTCTCTTCGGCGACGGCGCGACCGTCGGTTTTCAGGCGGTAGTGGCGCACGGTCTCGGGCTGAGGGCCGCGGAGGGTTTTGGCCGAGACAAAATCGCTCGGCGTGAGGATGAGTTCGCGGGCAAAGCCGCTATCGAAGGTGAGGCGAATCTCGCGCAGCGCGGCGGGGGCGGGCAACGCGAGGGCGAGCGTGGCGGGCAGCGTGGCGCTCTCCCAGGCGTGGGTGGAGTCGGTCGCCCAAGGGCCGGAGTCGGCGCGGAGATCGCGCGTGATGCCGTCGATGATTTTTTCGGGCGCGCCGGCGGGCGTGGCGTAGGTGGCGCTGATGCGCGCGTGGCGGGCGAGGTCGGCGGGATCGGAGGCGGGCAGAGCGAGCAGGAAGGCGTCGGCGCGCAGGAGGGTATGCTGGAGCGCGGCGGCGGCGGCGGGGGTGGAGAGCGCGCCGATGTCGGGGGACGCGGCGTCGCTCCAGAGGGCGGCGGCGGTGTCGATGGCCTGGCCGCCGAGGGCGCAGGTGGCCATCACGCGGGTGCTGGCGAAGGCGACGTGGGTGGCGGAAATATTGCGCCCGGCGAAGAAGAGGTTGGCGACGTTGCACGAGTGGTAGCAGCGCAGGGGAATCGAGTAGAGTCCGGTGACGTGATGCGGGGGTGAAGGGGGGCTCGTCGGGCACCTACACGCCCGAGGGCGGATGCAGGTCGATGGCCCAGCCGCCATACGCGACTTGATCGGCAAAGACGGTCGCGCCCTGGACCTCGGCCTGGGCGAGGACGTGCGAGTCCTTGAAGCGGCGGCTCTCGCGCTTGCCGGGGATGCTGCCGACCCAGTCGAGCGCCCAGTTGGCGGCGTCGGGGTGATCGCCGGAGTTTTTGACGTAATCCCAGACGCCGAGGGCGATGCGGAGGAGTTCGTGGCGGATGGCCTCGTTGTCCTTGATGGAGTCGAGCTGGCCGCCCAACTCGAACCACCAGTAGCCGTATTCGTAACTGTGGATGGGGCGGTGTTTAAAATCATCCCGGGTGAATTTACGCGACCACGAGGGGGTGATGAAGGGCTGCGTCGTGGCATATTTTCGGCCGGTGATGAGGATGGAGCCGCCCAGGGTGTGCGGGTCGGCGACGGGCTGGGCGAGCGATTCGCCGAATCCGGAGCGGGCTTCGCGACCGACTTGGAAATCGGCCCCGGCCTCGGCGCCCAGGCGACCGTCGCCGGTGCTGTCGGCGAAAAATTTGGCGCGGATTTGATACTCTTCCTCCATGATATTGCGGACGACGCGGGCGGAGCGGATGACGCGGACGGGTGGCCAGCGGCGACCGGCTGGCGCTGGTGTGGCCGGGAAGTGATCGGGGGGCCTCTGCGCGGAAGGTGGCGGAGGGGGCGCGGGCGCGGGCGACGGAGCGCGGGTACGGCCTGGAAGAGTTTCGCCTGGCGGCCTACGGGAAACATCCGGCCCGGCTGGGCGATGTCATCGCGGCGCGCGGTATCGTCGTTGCGGCGTTCGGGCCTTCATTCGGCGGGGCGGTGGTAGTGCCGGGATGGCCTTGGGAGCGTTTTGCGATGGCAATGATCGGTTCGGCGGATTGGGGCGTGCCCTTGTCCCGCGCGGCGCACCACCACTTCGAGGCGATGCGTCTGGCGCCGGGTGCGTTGATCCAGGCCGGTGCGCGCCGACCGGCGGCACTGCTGGATGAAGCCACGAACGAACGCGCGCATCGCGGCTGGCAGGCGGCCTGGCTGGCCTACGCGGGGCCGGGGGCGGCGGCGCGGGTGCGCTTGCTCGCGAAAGCCGAGGACGCCACGGCCTGGCTGCGGGCGCGAAGCGCGGACGCCGTGGTGGGGGATGATGCGGCCCGACTGGAGGCGCTGGGCGCGGACTGCCCCGCCGTGGCGGTGACGCTGGCGCGCGATGCGGCGGATCGCTGGGCGGGGGTGGCGCAGGGCTCCGATGTCATCGCCGGGCACGCGGTGGACCTGGTGATCGCACAACTGCACCGCAACGAACGGGGCCTGCCCAAGACGCCCCGCTCCCTGCTCTTCGCCGGGCGCCGGGAAGAGCCTTCGCCGACCGGCGTGGTCGCGCCCGGGTGAGTGGAGCGGACGGGGGCCGAGGCCGGGGCGGACGGGGTGGCGCTCCAGCGGACCAAGCGCAGGGGAGCGAGCACGCGGACGACGCGACAGCTCGGAGTCTGCGGAGAGCTGGCGGGCGCTTTTGCCATCGGGGATCATTCACGCGGCGGAGGCGTTATTACCGGCGAATGCAGCGTTTCGCGATCCCGCACCAGCGGGCTCCGCCCCATCGGGCCCGGGACGGCTTTAGCGGGTTTCGCGCACCGAGGCGTCGTCGTCGATGGTGTCGGGCGGGTGGAGGATCACGCGGTCGCCGGCCACGAGTCCGCGCAGGACCTGGGCGGACTCGCCGTTTTGGCGGCCGATCTCGAGCGGGCGGCGGCGGGCTTTTCCGTTTTCGTAAACAAAGGCCATCCATTCGTTGCCGCGGCGGAAAAGCGCGCCGGCGGGGATCTGCAGGACGTTGTCCTCTTCCCACGTGACGATGCGGGCCTCCACCCGGTAGCGGTCACCGAGCTCCAGTCCCGCGGGCGGCTGGTCGGTGAACTCAACCCGCACCCGCACTCGTTGCTCCTCGACGCCGAGGGCGGAGATTTTGGTGAAGCCGCCCCGCTCGATCAGAGTCACCCGGCCGGCCAGGGGGTGCTCGCCGCCCCAGTGCTCGATGGAGACCGGCGCGCCCACGCGCACCGCGACCGCGTCGCTGGAAAGCAGCTCGATCTCGGCCTCGAGGTCGCGGGGATCGCCCACCTCCATGATGGGCTGGCCGGGCGCGACGATGCGCGCGCTCTCCTCGAACACCGTAAGGACAAAACCGGTGACGGGCGCGAGAATCGACAACGGCGCGCGCTCGTCGGCGGAGGCGGGCGACTCGGTTTGCAGCAGCGCGGCCCGGGCTTGCGCGACCTCGAAGCCGGCGATGCTCAAGGCAAACTCGGCGGCGTGTCTCTCGCGGGAGCGCACCTGCACGAGGCTGGAGGCGTTGTCCCACTCGCTTTGCGAGCCGGAGCCGGACGCGAGCAGGCGGTCGGAGCGCGTAAACTCCTTCCGCGCGAGTTCGAGCATCTCGCGGGCGCGTTCCGCCTCGGCCTGTCGCAGCTCCAGGCCGGCCCCGGCGCCCTGGAGGGCGGCCTCGGCCTGGGCCTGGGAGCGAGGATCGAGGAAAGCCGGGGTGGCGGGGCGCAAGGTGGCGAGCACGGTGCGCCCCTCCTCGATGGCCGCCCCGGCGCGCAGCGGCACCCGATCCAGAAAACCGCCCACCGGCGCGGAGACTGTATGGCGGTGGCGGATACGCGTCTTCCCCTCTTCGAACACCGTGACGCGCAGGGGGCCCTGCACCGCCTCGGCGAGCGAGACCGGGACGGCTTTGGGCAGCATCCCGATGAGGAGCAGGAGGAGCAGGCCGCCGCCGAGCACCCAGGGCAGGATGCGGCGCGCGAGCGGTGCGCGTTTGCGGGCGCGGCGGCCGGCGGGTTTGTCGGCGGCGCGGGTATAGGCGTCGGGGGCGGGGGAGGCGTCGGAGGAGTTCATCAGTCGCGGGCGTTGAGTACACTGAGCATGTTGAGATTGTGCAGCCGTCGGCTGACCACGGCAAAGGACAAGGCGGAGGAGACTAGCACGACCAGAACGGCGGTCGCGTAGCTGCGCGCGTCGAGCACCAGGGGCAGCCGCACGGTCTCGGTGCTCGACAGCTCGATGACGAGCCGGGCCAGCCGGCCGCCCAGATAGAGGCCGAAGGGAATCGCGATGGCGGTGAGCACGACCAGTTCGCCGACCAGCACGGCCGCGACGTCGCGCGGGTGAAAGCCCACAACGCGCAAAGTCGCGAGATCGCGGGTGCGCTCGGAGAGCGCGATGCGGGCGCCGTTGTAAACCACGCCGAAGGCGACGACGACGGCGAAGGCGAGGTAGATGGCCTGGACGGTGCCCATCACCTCGGCGGTGGTCTCGGCAAAGCTCTCGCGCGCGGAGGCGGTGAGCAGGAGCGCGCCGATGCGCGGCGATTTTTTGACCGCAGCGAGAAAGTCGTCGTGTCTCGCGTGATCCAGCATGAGGTGCGCGCCGCTGATGGTGCCGCCCTCGCGCATGAGGCGGCGCAGCGCGTCGATATCCATGTAGGCGCCGACGCCGGAAAAATCCGTGATGGTGCCGGCCAGCACGGTGTCGAGCACGGGGCGGTTGCCCTCCTGCACCTCGACGCGAATCGGGTCGCCCGGGCGCAGGCGCAGCACCTCGGCGAGCTTGGCGGAGAGGAGCAGGCCGTCGGCCGGCATCCCGACCGCGCGGCCGCGCGCGTCGAGCAGGCGGTTGAGCCGGGCGTTGCGGGGCAGGCCCATGACGGTGACGCGTCGCTCCAGGTGCCCGTGTTGCAGGCGCGTGGGCACGCCGCGAAAAATCTCCGCGGCGAGCACTCCCGGCAGATTATCGACGGCGCTCCAAGCGGAGGCGGAGCCGGGCTCGATGAAGCTTACGGTGGCGTCCTGACGCTGCGCCTGGCTCCATTGGAAATCCATCAGGTAGGCGATGCCGTCGCGCATCGCGCCGGGCACGATGGGAATGGCGGTGGCGAGGGCGAGGCCCAGCACGGTGAAAAACGACTGCCACGGTTTGCGCTCCAGATTGCGCAAGGCCATGCGCATCGTCGGCGAGGCCAGGCGGTGCAGGCCGAGTCGCTCGATCGGCGAGCGCCTGAAATGCGCGGGCGGTTCCGGCCGCATGGCCTCGGCCGGGTGTAGTTTCACGGCCTGCCACACCGCGCCCGAAACGCCCAGCAGGCAGAAGGCGGTGGCGATCAGGCAGCCGACCAGAACGCCGGTCCAGTCGGGGTGAAAGTCCAGCTCCGGGAACAGGAAAAAACGGCGATAAACGACGGTCACGGCGCGACCCATGGAGAGGCCGAGCGCGGTGCCCAGGAGCGAACCCAGCGCGACGATGACGAGCGCGAATTTGAAGTAGTGCGCGCCGACGGCGAGGGAGCCATAGCCGAAGGCTTTGAGCTGCGCGATTTGTTCGCGTTGCAGACGGATGAGGCGCGTGAGGGCGGCGCTGGTCATGAACGCGGCGATGCCCAGAAAGATGGCGACAAAGGCGACGGAGGAATCGCGCAGGATGGTGATTTCGTCGCTCAGTTGCCTCGCGGAGGCTTGTTCGCCGCGATCAAAGGCGATTTGTCCGCCATAGGGCTCGAGCAGTTCATCGAGGCGCGCCATGACCTCGCGCGCGTCGGCTCCGGGGGCCACGTCGATGACGACGTTGTTGAAAGCGCCGTCCAGTCCGAGGGCGGACGCGAGGCGGCGCTCGTTCATCCAGAAGACGCCGAAACGGCGATGATCCGGCAGCGCGTCGCCCGGCCGCGCCTCGTAAACGAACTCCGGCGAGAGGGCCACGCCGACGATGCGCAGGCGTTCGCGTGCGCCGTAGATCGTAGCCTCGATCTCGTGGCCCGGGCCAAAGCCATGGGCGGCGGCGAAGGCTTCGCCGACCACGACCTCGGTGTTCGCGCCGAGGGCGGGCAGGCGGCCCTGGCGCAGGCGGAGCAGGTTCAGCTGTTGCGGGCGGTCGTCGGGGACGGAGTAGATCACGCCGTCGGCGGGTTCGCGGATGCCGGGCAGATCGAGGATGAGCGCGCCGCGCACGCGGGTGTCGAGCGCGGACACGCCGGGAAGTTCGGCGAGGCGGGCGCGCAGTGCGTTCGGGGCGCGTTCTAAGTCGGCGAATACCTCCGCGAAACGATTCTCGCGATAGTACTCGCCCCGCGTGACCTCAAGCGAGCGGACCAGGCTGCGCGCCATGATCAACACGGCCAGGCCGCAGGCCATGACCAACGCGACCGCGATCACCTGGCCCTTAATGGAGCGGAGGTCGCGAAAGAGCTTCGAGTTGAGCGGGTGCATGGCGGGGCGGGCGCGCGGTGGCGGGCCTTACCAAGACAGGGAGCGCACGGGCAGGCGCACGGCGTTTTCGTGGATCTCGGTGATGCGACCGTCGCGCAGGTGGATGACGCGGTCGGCCATGTCGGCGATGGACGCGTTGTGGGTGATGATGATGACGAGCGTGCCGAGGTCGCGATTCACCTGCTCGATGGCCTCGAGCACGGTGATGCCGGTGTTGATGTCGAGCGCGCCGGTGGGCTCGTCGCAGAGGAGCACTTCGGGGCGTTTGGCGATGGCGCGCGCGATGGCGACGCGTTGTTGTTGTCCGCCGGACATCTGGGACGGGAAGTGGTCCATGCGGTCCGCGAGATCGACCAGCCGGAGGGCCTCGTCCGGCTCCATCGGCGCCTCGGCCAGCTCGGTGATCAAGGCCACGTTTTCGCGGGCGGTGAGGCTGGGGATGAGGTTGTAGAACTGGAAAATAAAGCCGACCACCTCACGGCGAAAATCGGTCAACGCGCCGGCGTCCGCGTGGGTGAGGTCCTCGTCGCGGTAGTGCAAGGTGCCCTCGGTCGGCACGTCGAGTCCGCCGAGGATGTTGAGCAAGGTGGATTTGCCGCTGCCGGAAGCGCCGAGCAGGACGACGAGCTCGCCGCGAAAAAGTTCCAGATCGACGCCGTCGAGCGCGCGCACCTCGACCTCGCCGCTGTAGATTTTGGAGATGCCGCGCGCGTGGAAAAGCCGCTCGCGATGCGCGGGGCGGGTGTCCGGGGCGGGCGAGGAGGGGAAGGCGTCTTTGCTCATTTTCGCCGGTGCGGGACGAGGCGGTTGTCGAGGGGATCGGGCACGACCACCCCGTGGCAGACGTCCGGAGCCGTGACCGGATATCTGGCGAAAGCGATGTCGGTGATTTTCATGGGTAAGGGGTACTCGGTGGCGGGGGCGTTGCCTTGGTATGAATGCGGCCGCTTTGGCGACGCGAGCGGAAGGCGGTCCTCCGGGGTAAAGGCGGGGGAATTCCCGATGGGTTTACAATCGGCGGGGGCGGCGGGCTCGCGGACACGCTCCTGGAGCGACCGGGCGGAGGGATACGTAAGTAGTGTGCCTGATGGCCCCAATTTAATGAAAGGGGGAGCGTGTTGACTTACCCGTTGATCCCGGCGCGTACCGGCGAAGCCACTCCGAACCAGCGTGTCCAAGCCAACATGCGCCACTTTGTCCGCGTCGTTTCCGCTAAGAGCCGGGACCCCGCCTTTTTCTGGTAGACACCGCCATCGGGCGCCAACCAGTTTCATTTAATAAATCCGCGTCCGCTTCTTTTCCTTCTCCTTCTCGATCCGCATCCTTCCATGAAACGATACTTCGCTCTGCTGGCCGCCTGGCGCGTGCTCGCATTTGTATTCGCGACTTGCCTTTGCCTCAGCGGCGGGGGCTCGCTCCGCGCCCAAGATAACTCTATCTGGCTCGATGGGCATGAGGCGCACCCCACGCGTCTACTCGCGCGGCTGGCGCCGACGAGCAAAGCTTCCGGTGTGGCTGCCAATTCTGTGCCGGCGGGGGTGGTGGAGGAGCGTCCTTATGTGCTCTGGCCCGATCTCGTGGTGATCGAGATCGACGTGGCTCCGGCGGCGGCGGCGGCCCGGACCGCGTCGTCGGCGGGCGCTCCGGGCGGCGGCGGGGGCGCTTCGGCCCTGCTCGCGCTGCGGTTGAAGGAGCGCATGGGGACTTTGCGCGCCTCGGGCCGTTACACGTTTGTAGAGCCCGATTACGTGGTCCGCACCCAAGCCGTGCCCACCGATGCGGCCTTCACCGACGGCACGCTCTGGGGTTTACGTAATACCGGGCAGGCGAGCGGAGTGGCGGGGGCGGACGTCGATGCGGTGCGGGCCTGGGATTTGAGCACCGGCTCGGCCGGCGTGATCGTGGGCGTGATCGATTCGGGCATCCGCTACACCCACCGGGAACTGGCTTCGCGCATGTGGCGCAATCCCGGCGAGTCGGGGGCCGGGCGCGAGACCAACGGTATCGACGACGACGCGGATGGCTACGTGGACAACGTGTTCGGCATAAACGCTATCTTGCGTAATGGCGATCCCATGGATGACAACGACCATGGCACGCACTGCGCCGGCACCATCGGGGCCGCCGCCGCCGATGGTCATCCCCATGTCGGCGTGGCCTGGGACGTGCGTTTGATGGGGCTTAAATTTCTCGCGGCCAACGGTTCGGGCAGCACCTCGGACGCGATTCGCTGCATCGACTTTGCGGTGGGCAAAGGGTGCGCATCCTGAGTAACAGTTGGGGCGGCGGCCCGTTTTCCCAGGCCCTCTTCGACGCCATCGCGCGGGCCCGCGGCCAAGGCGTGTTGTTCATCGCGGCGGCGGGCAACGAGACCAATAACAACGACGTGAGTCCCTCCTATCCGGCGAATTACGTGCTGGATAACGTGATCTCCGTCGCCGCCATCGACCGGCAGGATAAACTCGCGGGTTTTTCCAACTTCGGGCTCGGTACCGTGCATCTCGGCGCGCCGGGCGTCTCCATCTACTCGACCACCAGCGGCTCGGACACGGAGTATCAGACCTTCTCGGGCACCAGCATGGCGACTCCGCATGTGGCGGGGGTGGCGGCTTTGTTGCTCTCCCGGTTCCCCGGCATACCGCTGCCGGAACTGCGCGCGCGGCTGCTCAAAACCGTCGTGGTCACGCCTGCTTTGACCGGCACGACGAGCACGGGCGGCCGGGTAAACGCATTCGCGGCCCTGAGCGCCTCGCCCGATGGCACGCTGGAGCTGGAAGCCGCCAGCGCGCTCGGCCTCGAGCTAACGGGAGGCGTGCCGGTGGTCTTTACAGTGCGCGTCACCGACCTCAGCGGCGTGACCAACGCCACCGTGACCGCCAGCCTCGGCGGCGGGGCGGTGTTCGGTTTTGCGAACAACGGGGTGGCACCCGATGCGACGGCGGGCGATTTTATCTACACCCGCACTTTGACGCCGGCGGCGGTGAGCGGCCCGCAAACTCTCCGGGTGACGGCCTCGGCACCGGATAAAACCACCGCGACGCGCGATTTTATTTTCTCCGTCACGCTGCCCCCGGCCAACGATACGTTTGCCAATGCCGTTAGCATCGCACCCGCCGGGGGCACGCTCGCGGGTGCCAATCGCGGCGCGAGCAAACAAAGCGGCGAGCCCGCCCATGCGGGCGATGCGGGCGGGCGCTCGGTCTGGTGGCAGTGGACGGCGGCGCAGTCGGGCGCGGTGACAGTCCGCACCGCCGGCTCGAACTTTGATACTACGCTCGCGGTTTATACCGGCGGCGCGGTCAACACCCTCACGCCTGTCGCGTCCAACGACGACGTGGGCGATACTTTGCAAAGCGAGGTGTCGTTTACCGCCCATGCCGGCGTAACCTACCGGATCGCTACCGATGGATACAATGCCGCCATCGGAGACATCATGCTCGCGCTGATTCCGATGGCGGCCGGCGCGCCTGCGAACGATGCGTTCGCGGCCGCTATCCTCCTAAGTGGGAATTCACTCAATACTAACGGCAGCAACCTGAATGCCTCGAAGCAGACGGGCGAACCGGCCCACGCGGGAAATGCCGGGGGCAGGAGCGTCTGGTGGTCCTGGACCGCTCCGGCGACCGGTCAAGTTACGCTGGGCACGGATGGCTCCGCTTTTGATACTCTGCTGTCGGTTTATAATGGCGCGGCGGTCAATGCGCTGACGTTGGTCGCCGGCGATGATGATTCCGGGGTCGGGTCGAGTAGTCAGTTGTCCTTCGCCGCGGCGGCCGGCGTCACGTATCGGATCGCGGTCGATGGCAAGGACGGCGCGTTCGGGGCCGTCACGCTCGCCCTGGAACTCGTCACTTTCGCGCCACCGCCGGTGAACGATGGGTTTGGCGCGCGGCTGGTATTGAGCGGCAACGCGCCGAGCGCCACCGGCACGAGCGCCGGGGCCTCCGTGGAAGCGGGCGAGCCCACGCATGCCGGAAACTCGGGCGGGCGCTCGGTGTGGTGGAGCTGGACCGCGCCGGAGAGTGGCTTTACCACCGTGAGCACCGTCGGCTCGGCGTTTGATACGCTTTTGGCGGTTTATACCGGCACGGCATTAAATGCGCTCGTCCCGGTCGCCGCCAACGACCAGTCGCCGCAAGGCGGAGTTACCAGCCTGGCTGGTTTTAACGTTACGGCGGGGGTGACTTATCAAATCGCGGTCGATGGCGCGAATTTTGGTTTTGGGGCCGCCAGTGGCGGGGTGCAGCTCGCCTTGACGTTTAGCGCGGCCGGAGCGGTGCCGGTGAATGATGCCTTTTCCGCCGCGACGCTTTTGGTCGGGGTGGCCCCCGGCGCGACGGGCAGTAATATAAACGCGACGGCCGAGCCCGGCGAACCCGGGCATGCGGGCGCGGGCGGCGGGCGCACGGTCTGGTGGCGCTGGACCGCACCGGAGGGCGGCCTGGTCACGGTGCGCACCAACGGGAGTGATTTCGACACTGTGCTGGCGGTTTATACCGGCGCGACGGTGGGCGCGCTCAACGCGGTCGGAGCGGATGATGATTCCGGTGCGGGCGTCGCCAGCGCGGTGTCGTTTGTGGCACAGACGGGGACGACTTATCGAATCGTGGTCGACGGATTTAGCGGCGATGTTGGAGTCATCGCGCTTGCCCTGGTTTACGCCGTGGATACCGCGCCGGTGAACGATGCTTTCGCCGCGCGCGCCCTTCTTTTGGGCGCCAGCGATTTTGTTCAGGGGACGAATTTTAACGCCACGGCCGAGAGTGGTGAACCGCGGCATGCCGGCTCGGGCGGCGGACGTTCCGTCTGGTGGAGCTGGACCGCGCCGGGCACCGGCCCCGTGGTCTTCGATACGTTCGGCAGCGGTTTTGACACGGTGCTGGCCGTCTATACCGGCGGCGCGGTCAACGCGCTAACGCTCGTGGCGTCGAATGACGACGATCCTGGTTTCGATTTACTCACCAGTCACGTCAGTTTCAACGCGGTTGCGGGCGTCACCTATCAGATTGCGGTCGACGGTTTTGACGGAGACGAGGGATTGGTGGAATTGTTAGTCGAGTATACCGGGCCGATCATTCCGGTTATCGTTGAGCATCCGGCCAGCCTCGCGGTCGCGGCCGGCCAGCAGGCGGAGTTTTCCGTGCTCGCTTTCGGCACGCCCGCTCCGGCTCTGCGTTGGCAACGTTCGACCGACGGAGCGTTAACTTGGACCGATCTGACGGAGACGGCTCCCTTTAGTGGCACGACGAGTGAAGTCCTGGTTATCAGCGCCGCCACCGGCGCCGCGAATGGGCACCTGTTCAGGGCACGGGCGAGCAACAGTGCGGGGATCGTTTTTACTAACCCGGCGACGCTGCGTGTCGGAGCGACGCTCGCGTCTTATCAAGCGCTGCATTTCACGGCGGCGGAATTGCTCAACCCCGCCATCTCGGGGCCCTTGGCGGATGCCGATGGGGACGGCATGGTGAATCTGCTCGAGTATGCCCGCGGCGGGAATCCCCGTCTCGCCGAGACGGTCTCCGGGCCTGCGAGCGGCCTGGTGGGTGGGGCTTTGAGTATGACGTATGTGCGGCGCACCGACGCGCTGGATTTGGTTTACGTGGTCGAGCACGCGACCGGTCTTAGCAGCGGGGTCTGGCAAAACGGGCCGGCGCACACACAGCAAGTCTCGGTGACGCCAATCGCCGGCGGTCTTGAGCAAGTCACGGTGCGAGCGGTTGCGAGCGGGGTCGCGCAAAGTTTTTTGCGGCTGAGGGTTAGCCATACCCCGACGCCTTGAGCGATAGCGGCGCAGCGAAATGACAAACCGACGGAATTTTGTTCTTAATGGACCACTCCGTAACCGTTCGGATTATTAAACGCGGATCGCGAAGATGGGCGCAGATCAGGCCCAATGCGGTTAAGGCCTGAGGCCTACCGCGCCTGCGCAAACGTTCTGTTATTTAGTCACATTTGTAAAAAGTTTTAACCGAAATGCAGACACGAAGGGGCGTAAAGGGCGTGGATCATGGAATGGGGGCGGCGAAGGAGCCAGTGATCGGGGGTAAATCCAACTTCGGCGGAGTCGGAGGGACCCACGACAAGACGGCATCGAGGAGAGGTTTATGTTTAGCCAAACCACCCCAAGCGGAGGAAAGTTTG